>URAQ01000061.1 GCA_900545875.1 uncultured Collinsella sp. | reverse complement strand
GTCGCGGGTGACGAGCTTCTGCGCGGCTGCCAGGGCGCCGTTGACAAAGATCTGACGGCTCGTGGCGCGGTGGGTGAGCGTGACCTCCTCGTCCTGGCCAAAGAAACCCACCTCGTGCACGCCGGCGACGGTGCCGCCGCGCAGCGAGTGCATGCCGATCTCCTTGGGATCGCGCGCGCCGCACATGCCCTCGCGGCCATAGACGGGGTGGTAGCCTGCCTCGGGTTCAGCTTCGACGACGGCGTCGAGCAGTAGCTTGGCAGTGCCGCTCGGGGCGTCGACCTTTTGGTTGTGGTGCGTCTCGACGATTTCGCAGTCAAAGCCGGGCAGCTCGCGTGTAGCCTGCGCTACCAGATGGCGCAGGGCTGCGATACCGATGGAGTAATTGCCCGAGTGCATAACGCGGGTGTTCTGGCCCAGCTCACGCAGGCGGTCCATCTGCTCGGGCGTATAGCCCGTGGTGCCCGAGACCAATGCGGCGCCCGTGCGCTCGACATAGGCGACGACGGCATCGAAGGTCACGACGTTCGAGAAGTCGATGATAACGTCGGCCGCCGGGGCGCTCTCGAGCTCGGACAGATCAAAACCGATCTGGGCGACGATATCAAAAACGGGCTGACCGGCGGCATCAACGGTGCCCTCGGCGGTGGTGCGGATGAGCGAGCCCATGCGGCCCGTTCCCATAATGACGGTCTTAATCAAGCAGACCAGCTCCCTTCAGAGCATCGGTAAGTGCGGCTCGCGTGTCGTCTGCCATGGGGCACAGCGGCATACGGTAGTTTGCCTCGATCATGCCCATCTGGGCGAGCACTTCCTTGACGGGGATGGGGTTGACCTCGCTAAAGAGGGCATTGATGAGCGGCTGGCCGGCAATCTGGATATCGCGGGCGCGTGCCACGTCACCGTCCAGATAGGCGCGGCACATGTCGTGCACGAGCTGCGGCTGAACATCGGCCCACACGCTGATGGTGCCCGAGGCGCCCAGGCTCATGAGCGGTACGGTAAGCGCGTCCTCGCCCGAGTACATGCGGAAGTCGTCTGACAGCAGGTGGGCGATCTTGGCCGCGTAGGCGACGTTGCCCGAGGCCTCCTTAATACCCATGATGTTGGGGTGCGCGGCCAGGCGTTCTACGTTGCGCTCGCTGATGCCGCAGCCACAGCGGCCGGGGATGTTGTACAGGATGCAGGGGATGTCCACGGCATCGGCGACGGTCTTAAGGTGCTGATAGATACCCTCTTCATTGGACTTGTTGTAGTAGGGGGTGATGAGCAGCAGACCGTCGGCGCCCAGGCCCTGATAGGTGAGCGACTTGGTGAGCATGGTCTGCGTGGAGTTGGAGCCCGAGCCGGCAATAACGGGGACGCGTCCTGCAACATGCTTGACCACAGCGGCGACGACGGAGTTGTCCTCGTCGTCGGTCATCGTGGCGCTCTCGCCGGTGGTGCCCAGGGTGAGGATGGCGTCGGTGCCGTTTTGCAGGTGGAAATCGATAAGGCGCTCGAGTGCGTCAAAGTCGACACTGCCATCCTTTTTAAACGGCGTGACGAGGGCGACGATTGAGCCCTCGAGGTTGCGGATGTCCATGTTCTTCTCCTTCGCCTCCGCGATCTGGATGCGTTTGTTCCATTGAGCTGCGACTGCCAGGCGCTCGTCTTCGGCGCGACGGCGGGCACTTTCGGCGCGCGACTTGGCCAGCAGCTCTCGGCCGCACGGCAGCACGTCGAGCGTGGCAAAGTAATCGCCCGGGCGCTCGGCGCGGCGGATGAGGTCGGCCGCGCCATCGGGGCGCAGCAGGACCTCGGCCGAGCGCAGCCGTCCGTTGTAGTTGTAGCCCATGGAGTAGCCATGCGCACCGGTATCGTGGATTACAAGCAGGTCACCCATGTCGATATGCGGCAGCTTGCGATCGATAGCAAACTTGTCGTTGTTCTCGCATAGGTTGCCCGTGATGTCATAGGTGTTCGTGACGGGCACCGTGGCCTTGTCGGCGCCGCCCGGCTGACCCATCACCGTAATGTGGTGGTAGGCGCCATACATGGCAGGGCGAATCAAATCGACGGCGCTTGCATCGACACCGATATAGTCCTTGTAGATCTGCTTCTCGTGGATAGCCTTGGTGACCAGGCAGCCGTAGGGGCCCATCATAAAGCGGCCCATCTCAGTGCAGATGGCCACATCGCCCATGCCGGCGGGAACCAGGATCTCGTCGTATGCCGCGTGTACTCCCTCGCCGATGGCGTGAATGTCGTTGGCCTGCTGCTCGGGCAGGTAGGGGATGCCGACGCCGCCGGACAGATTGATGAAGGCGACGTGTGCGCCGGTCTCGCGCTCCAGGCGTACGGCAAGCTCAAAGAGGATGCGCGCGAGCTTGGGGTAGTAGTCGTTGGTGACGGTGTTGCTGGCAAGGAATGCGTGGATGCCAAAGTCCTCGGCGCCCTTGGCCTTGAGCATGCGGAAGGCCTCGAAGAGCTGCTCGGTGGTCATGCCATATTTGGAGTCGCCCGGGTTGTCCATGATGCCGTTGGAGAGCTGGAACAGGCCGCCTGGATTAAAGCGGCAGCTGACCGTCTTGGGGATGGGCCCCGCAACGCGCTCAAAGAACTCGATGTGGCTGATGTCGTCAAAGTTGACGATGGCACCCAGCTTGTCGGCGAGCTCAAAGTCGGCAGCCGGCGTGTCGTTGGACGAGAACATGATGTCGTGTCCCGTGATACCCAGCGAACGGGCGATCATGAGCTCGGTATAGCTCGAGCAATCGCAGCCGCAGCCGTATTCGTTGAGAATGGAGATGAGCGCCGGGTTGGGGTTTGCCTTGACGGCAAAGTATTCCTTAAAGCCCGGGTTCCATGCAAAGGCGTCGCGCACTTCTTGCATGTTGCGGCGGATGCCCGCCTCGTCGTATAGATGAAACGGCGTGGGGAACTGCTCGACGATATGCTCGAGTGTCTCTTTGTCCACAAACGGCTGCTTGGCCGCATATGCCTCGTTGGGGGTCAATGCCATGTCCCGTAAACCTCGCTATCCAGACGGCGCCATCTGCGCATCGAATCCGCATAACGTGGACCCAATGTCCGGATAGCGCTCCCGCATTGCTGCAGACAGTCCTGTGGGTGTTTCCCACAGGCCCACCAGGTTGTTCGTGCCCGTAAAACCCAGTTCGGCGGGTTTCGCCTCCCCACGGGGTCAAAGCCTGCCGGCTCGCCCGCGGCTCTTCGTGCCCGCGCCTCTATCAAGTGGTAAAGACCCTATCACGTTGCACTTTACCAAACAAGAGTATTCGTATATAACGTTTAAAAAATGCAGGGATATGCTGGAAACATGTGCGCCACAATCCTGTATCACAATAAGTTGCAACAGATGTGCCTCACGAAGGGATCCTCTATGACCGAGCTCCAAGAACTCCGTCGCTATCGCCGCGATCTCCATCGCATTCCCGAGCTCGATTTCGATCTTCCGCAAACCATTGCCTATATCGAGGGCGTGTTGGCACCGCTCACCTGCGAAGTGACCCATCCGTGCCCCAACTGCGTCTGTGCTTTCTTCGACGCCGGCGTTGATGCCGCGCATGCCACGGCGATTCGCGCCGATATGGATGCGCTGCCCATCGCGGAGGCGACGGGAGCGGCCTTTGCCTCAACCCATCCCGGCAAGATGCACGCTTGCGGACATGACGGACACATGGCCATGGCGCTTGCCGCCGCGACGTATGTTGACCGTACGATTCGCGAACAGCCGGGCGCCATTAGGCGCAACGTTCTCTTTGTGTTCCAGCCGGCCGAGGAAACGACCGGTGGTGCCAAGACGGTATGCGAGAGTGGTGTGTTCGAGCGCTATGGGGCCGACCGCATTTTTGGCTTTCATGTGTGGCCCGATCTGCCCGCCGGCACGTTGGCGAGCTGCCCCGGTCCGCTGCTGGCGCGCTCAAGCGAGACGCACATTCATATCCATGGAACGAGTATCCATATCGCCAAGACCTACGGCGTTCCAGTCGAGGAATCGCGCGATGCCGCGTTGGCGGCAGCGAAGTTTTTGGTTACCGAGCGCGAGCTGATGGATGAGCTGGGTGCCGATGAGCCCTGCATCGGTAAGTTTGGCCTGCTGCAGGCCGGCACCGTCTGCAATGCGGTGGCGGGGGAGGCCCATGTTGCCGGTAGCTTGCGTGTGTTTACGGACGCCATGTTCGACCGTGCGCGCGAAGGCGTACGCCGCGTGCTGGACGAGGCCTGTGCCGCGACGGGCTGCACGTATGACCTGGACTTTGCCGAAGGGTACCCGCCGGTCGACAACGATCCTGACCTGTTTGCCCGCATTGCGCCCGTCCTGCCCGAGTTGCAGCTCGTTGACGAGCCGTTGCTGATTGCCGAGGATTTCGCCTTCTATCAGCGTCATCTGCCGGGGGTGTTTTTCTTGCTGGGGACGGGCGTACCAGCCGGGCAAGACAACCCAAGTGACGCCGAGGGCTGTCCCGCTTACGCGACAAACGCCCTGCACACCGATACCATGCTCTTTGACGAGGAAATCCTGCTCAAAGGCCTCGACGTCTACAAACAATTACTTACGCTCGATTAGGTCCCTGTGTCAGTTACTCAGAATATACGAACAAATGTACGCTATAATATGAGCGCTATCGGGTTTGCTTTGAGTAGAGACAGGGGATGGCTTGGAATGTTGAAATCGTCGATTACCACAAATGAGGAGGCTGCGGGCGGCCTGCTGTCGCTGGTAACTCCAGGGGAGCTTCTTAAGGAGGAGTTTCTTGTCCCCATGGGCATTTCCCAATATCGTCTTGCAAAGGAGACCGGGATTCCGGCTCAGCGCATCGGGCAGATTGTTTTGGGCAAGCGCCGTGTGACGGCTGACACCGATCTTTGTCTTTGCCGCTACTTTGGTCTGACGGATGGCTATTGGCTTCGCGCTCAGATGGCATTTGACCTTGAAGCCGAGAAAAGAAGAATCGAGCCGGGGCTCGACAGGATCGTTCCTGTCCAGCGGGCTATCGCAATGTAGATCACGAGGGCACGGGGAATAGGGCAATGAACAAACAACGCCGGCCAACTGCCGTGTATAGTCCGGGTGGGTGCGGATGTGGCTTGTTGCTGCTTCCGGTTGTTGTTGTGAGCATTGGCGTGATGTTTGCGCTTGCTGGGGTGGCCGCGGCGGCGCTCGTGCTGTTAATTGTGGCCATTGGCGTGACAATCTGGCTCTATCGCTGCCGCGAGCAGCGTCGTGCCGACGGCAAGTCTAATGTCGGATGGATTATCTTTCTCGTCATTGCCTACCTATTGAGCATCAACTATCTGGTGTTCTTTGTTTTGCTGATGATTGGCACCTTTACCGGAGAGCCCGTCACGGTGGGATAGGTTTTGCCTGAGTCGGGCGGGTACGCTGTCGATCGATGGCCCCGGGATGACCTCTGATTCAAGTCACCGGGGCTCAATTTTTACCCATTTGCAGTCTCCATGGCAGAATAGGCGGCGACCGACACCCGCGAGTGGCTTGGCATTAGACTGTTGTCAACAGCCGAGATCGCCCTCGCGCATCAGGCTGACGAGCCCCGGCAGTAAGGAGCGCCATGAGCCGAATCATCGACGTCGCAGGAACCAAGCTTTCGATCCCGGAGGGATACCTGCCCATGCAGCCCATGCCCGACGACCCTCCCGGATCCCTGCCTTTGGGCATGGAGGGGCCGTCCGCCATGTGCTTCCTCATGGTCTTCCCCATCCCGCACGAGCAAGCCATGCCCTATGACGATCCCGACGAGGTGATCGAGGGCATCCACTGCTCCCTCGCGCAAGACCAGGGGCTCGTCGAGGTCAACACCCCCGCGACCGCCAAGGGAAAACGGGTCATTTACAGCGTGGTCAAGACCGCCGTGCAGCCCGCGGGCACCCAGTACGCGCTCACGCTCAACCTCGAGTGCCCGGTGCACGACCTCTGCATCCAGGGCTTCTTCGATGAGGCCGGGGCGACGGGCATGCGCGATGCCGCCGTCTTCTCTATGACGGGCGCGTCTCCCGACGATTGGCGGCGCGACCCCTACGATCGCGCCATCACCGATGGGTACCTGATGAATCGCTCCGAGCTTCCGGAGTACGACCCGGCGTTTCCCGACCACCCGCTGAGCCTGCTCCGCTCGCTCGTGTGCGAGCTCGTCGAGAGCAACTAGGAGGCCGACGGCGGGTCGAGCTCGTTGGCGCTGTCTGCGGCCTCGGGGCTCGGTTGCGGGCGGCTGGCGGCTCTCCGGTGCGGAAGGGCTACGAGCCTGATTGCGTTGGGGTATCGCTTAAGGAATGTGGACATGCCACCTTGCGACTTGGTAGTGCCGCTTTTCACCTCAATGGCGACCGTCTTAGATTGATCGCTACAGACGAAATCGACTCCGTCCTGCCCGTCTCTCCACCATTGAACCGAAAAGCCCTCTTCGGGGGCTCGGGTCAGCAGGTATGCGCCGATGGCGCTCTCGATGAGATGGCCTCGCAGCGCACTATCCTGAAGGAGGAGATCATTAGGACGGTTTGCCGTTGCTGTAATCAGCGAGATGTCGTAGGCCATGAAGCGCGGCGACGAGCGGCGTTGCTGGAGCACGTTGGGGCTGTACTTAGACAGGCCGCATAAAACGCCAGCTTTTCCAAGGATGTCGAGATAGTGGGCGACGGTTGTCGTGTTCCCTGTTCCTTGGAGCTGGTCTACGAGTTTCGCGTAAGAGACCTCCTGCGCCGAATACTGGGTACCTGGTTTGCGCGTGTTTGCGCTGGTACACAGCTGCCCTCCTGATGTATGAGGATGGTATACGGCTTATTGAGTGAAACGAACTATGGCCAGGTAGTGTGTACTGCCTGGCCATAGTTGTGATAGTGCGAGAGATGCTTGGCTGTTCGGCTTCCTGCTTGCGAAGGATGATGGCCTCGACGCCGTACGCCAGGTCGAAGTCGTCCTTTTCCAGATAGTCGAACGCGTTGAGCTTCATGCCGTTGGCGATGAACAGTGCGACGGCTACGGCAACCATAACCAGCAAGATGGCGGCGCCTGCACCGCCGGCGGTGTCCTCTGAGACTTCAAGCAGGGCAGGCCGTTGCGTACGGAGAGGCTTGCCGCTTCGGCCATGCTGCCCATAACCATCGTGGGGAGGGGGAGGCGATGCACAGCCCGACACCGACGGCAATGGGCGGTGCGCACGTTTGGACGGTATCCAGAAACGTCTGCGCCTGTCTCGCCGCGGCCCTCGCCGGCGAATTCCGCGCCGTTGTCGGTGAGCATGGCGCGGAACACGCAGCGCATCCCGTCGGCAGCAATGTGCTTACGGGCCTCCACCGATCTACGTGCTTCATCATGTCGGCTTTGAGCTTTGCCTCCTCGTTCCATTTCATGTGATTGTCGTAGCTCCCGGAGCATTCGACCACATACCTCTAGGATGCACTCGATGTCTTCTGGCGTCGGTTGCCTCCTAGTAGCCCGAGTCGTAACGCTGGGCGGCAACGACCTTCTTAATCTCCTCGAGGCTGAGGAACATGTCTCCGAGCATGTGCTTTCGCCAGAAAGGTTTGAAGCATCGCAGCATTCGGCGGTACGCCTCGAGTCGGGGGCCGTGTGAGTTGCCGCCATCCGAATACTTCCTCAAAGGTTCCGCGAGCTCCTCGTAGCGCCCATCCGCAAAGAGGTATTTCATGTATCCGGCGAGTCGGCCCTCCTCCATGTCGTTGTAATCGAAGCCCTGAGGAGATATGTCACGCTCGTTCACCTCGGTCCTCTCCTCTTCCGGTAGGTCCTCGTAGGACGCTCTGAGAACGCGGAACATATCGAGGATGTCGTACAGCTCCTCGCAACGAGCGTTGGGAATCTCCGGCAGAAGGGCTGCGAAGACCTCAGGGTACTCGCGCACGTAGCCCTTCTCGAAGATCTCCGCGTTGCGCTCATAGTACTCGGTATCGTTCTTGTTCTCAGCAAGGGCAGCGAGGATGAGCTCCTGGTTGCGGAGGATGAGGCGGTTGACCGGCCCGATTGTCAGGGGGGCCATCTCCTCGGGGTAATCAGGGCGGGGGTTACCCACTATTGACCCGAGTGCCTCGGTGACCACCCCCGAGATGGTGTTGCCGGATTCCTGCGCCAACCCTTCAAGCTTGGTCTTGAGATCATCGCTGACCCGGATCGAAATGGTTGCCATCTGTATACCTCCTTAAAGGTGTTCTACTGTCATGTCTTACTGTATGACACTTACTAGATGACGTCAAATGTACCAAGACAACCGACCTGTGGCCGGCTTGGAGAATGCCTGCAACGGTAACGTTGAAGGCATTTTTCTTGCCCGCCTGTCACGGGGGGTGTCGTGGAGGGTGATCAGGATGGCGCGGTCGAGGAGGCCCAGACAGAGCAAGGGCAGCCGGAAGAGCTGCAGGAGCGGGAAGCGCAGCAGGTAGAGCAGGCACCGGATTACCGGGAACTGCTCGACCGGCAGGATGCCCGCATCGCGGAGCTGGAAGCACAAGCACAGACGGCAGAGGCCGCCAAGAGCCAGGATGCCGCCGACAAGCTCGCGGCCGAAATCGAGCGGGTGCGCGCCGAGGCCTCCGAGGAGAAGGTGGCCTACGAGCTGAGGTTCGCGGGGGCGAAG
>URAQ01000060.1 GCA_900545875.1 uncultured Collinsella sp. | reverse complement strand
CAACTATACTCGGTTAGTCACAGAACGGGAACGTAAGTATGCGCTGCCTTATCATCCACAACCCGGCATCGGGCCCCAGCTCAGATGAAATCTACGCATTCACGCACGCCCTCGCGCAGGGCGGCGACGAGGTCGTGATGCGTTTTATCGGCGATGGTATGGAACCCGAGGATGCCGTGGCGGACGTGCGCGAATTCGATCGCGTGGTCGTTTCGGGCGGCGACGGCACCGTCTCCAACGTGCTCGACCAGATGCGCGGGTGCGGTGTCCCCACGCTCGTTTTCCCCTCTGGCACAGCCTGCCTGTTCTTTAACAACATCGGTAATGCCCCCGAGGCAGCGGCGCTTGCCAAGGCTTGCCGCGCCGGTCGCACGGTCAAAGTGGACATGGGCGAGCTCTTTTGGCTCGACGAGAACGGCAACGAGAAGCGCCACGGTTTTATCATCATCGCCGGCTCGGGCTTCGACGCCGAGATCATGATGAAGGCCGCTCCCACCAAAAACGACATCGGCGAGATCGCCTACTTCCTCTCTGCGCTCGCCACGCCCAACCCTACGGTAGCGCACTTTACGATTGAGCATGACGGCATTGTCGAGGAGCTCGACGGCATCTGCTGCATGGCCGGCAACACCTCGGTCATCCAAAACGACATCAACCTGTTCCCCGACTGCCGCATGAACGATGGCATGGTCGACATTGCGGTCATCGAACCCGTAAAAACCGTGCAGCTTCTACCGACTGTGATCACCGCCGCACTCGACCCCGCCGGCAAGGTACTCGGCCGCCCGCAGTTCAAGATCATCCAAACCAAGGAAGCCAAGATCACCTGCACCCCATCGCTGGGCATGCAGTTCGATGGCGAGATTATCTCCAGCAATTCGGGCGTCTTTGGAGCCCGCGCGCTTCCGCAATGCCTCGACCTCATCGTCGACGAATTCTCCCCGCTCGGAAAATAGGAGGACCCTATGAACGACAATCCCCTGCTCGGCTTTATCATCATCGTTTTGGCCATGCTCGTCGGCTATGCGATCAACGTGATCCACCGCCGGAAGAAGTAATTCCACATTGGTATGATATTCATCCAATTATCGTCTCCCCTGCTGTTTATGCATTTGCCAAACAGCGGGGGATTTTCTTTGCGCCCCGTGCAAGGCGCTTTATTCAGGTAATGTAATTGCAGGACGTCTTTATTAAAGTAAAGCTACAAACCGAGTATAATTAACCACTCATCGCATATTTCATTACGCTTATCGAGTAAGTTTCTTTCATAGATGAATATTGTTTCCAGTTCGTTACGCTAATGAGGTGTCTTTATTGGCTGAAGCCCTCTGGCGACAGAGGGCTTTCGCACGCTGGGAGGGAAAATGAGGAAAACTCACCCCGTCAACGCGCTCAAGAAGCTAGGCATAGGCCTCGCCTTTGGAGCTGCAACCATCATGTCCATGCCGACCTCTGCGCTCGCCTGCACGCAGGTCTATATGGGCAACAAGCTGACGGCCGACGGTAATACGTACTACGGCCGTGCTGAGGACTACCGCAAGCGTTACCTCAAGCACTTTGGCATCGAGCCTTCGTTTGGCCCTGGTCACACCTACAGCTCGGATGAGTCTGCATTCGTGTATACCTCGACCAAGACCTCGTATCGCTACACCTATGTGCGTGACCACCCCAGTCAGTGGGACGAGCGCTGGGATGCCCACTCCGAGGCTGGCATCAACGAGAAGGGTGTCTCCTGCTCCGCCACGCTGACCACCTACATGAATGCAGCTGCCAAGGCTGCGGACCCCCTGACCGATACTGGCATTGGCGAATATAACTACGGCAGCGTAATCTTGGGCGAAAGCGCCACGGCACGTGAGGGTGTCGAGCTCCTCGGCAAGATCATCGACGACCAGGGCGCCTGCGGCAACGACCAGATTATCATCTCCGACAACAATGAGACCTGGCTGTTCGCCGCACTTTCCGGCCATCAGTGGATCGCCATGAAGCTCACCGATGACATCGCCTCGCTTAACCCCAACATCGGCAACCTCAACTACAAGGTTGACCTCAACGACACCGAGAACTGCCTCCACTCCGAGGGCATCGAATCTATGCCCAAGGAGAAGGGCTTCGCCAAGTACTTCGATGATGGCCAGTTCGACGTTGCCCAGACCTACGGCGAGGAAATTAGCGAAAATGCCATGCACTCTTGGACACGTTATGTCCAGGGTCGCGCTTACTTCGATGCGCCGCTCACCGAGGGCACCGACTATAAGATCGTAAAGGACACGCGCGAAAACGCCCGCGCCACGACCGGCGCTCTGCCCTTCGAGGCACAGCCCCTGTTCTTCCAGCCTGGCAAATCCAACTGGAACACCTTTGAGATGATCCGCGCGTTTGGCAACCGCGGCGAGAAGGCCCCGGGCCTCAACGCCAACACCGACGGCGCCTACGCCATCGGTACCGAAAGCAACAGCGAGATCAACCTCTTCCAGATTCGCGATGGCCTCGATCCCGAGATCGCAACCATCCAATGGGAAATGCTCTCCCGCGCCGCGTACTCCGTCGCCATCCCCTTCTACTCCGCACTGCTCACCGAGGTTAGCCCGTATTTCAGCGACCAGACCGTCTCCTACGATCACTGCAAAGAGACGGACATCGTAAACAACGAAGAACCCGAGAACTCCATCAATTACGTCCTCATGGACATCAGCTCCCTCTGCTTCGAGCATCCCGAGCTGCTCGGCGTCAACGTCCGCACCTACCTCGACGCCCTCCAGAACGAGCTCGTCGAGCAGAACTTGGAAGTCGACGAGGTCATGCAGGCCACCGAGGGCACCGAGGCCCGTACCGCCCTGGCAAACAAGGCCGGCAATGCTGCCACCGAGAACACCTACGCCAAGTGCAAGGCCTTGCTCCAGGAGATGCGCGCCTATCTGAAGGCTGAGAACTTCGACCAGCCCTTCACCCCGAGCGACCTGAACACCGAGACCAACGGCCTCAAGGTGTCCATCACCTACGCCAAGGACGCTCTTGCCACCGACCCGGTAACCCCGGATCAGCCTGGCACTCCCGAGCAGCCTGGTACTCCTGAGCAGCCCGGTACCCCCGAGTAGCCCGCTAAGCCCGAGCAGCCCACCACCAAGCCCGAGAAGCCTGGCAAGTCGGACACCACGACCACGGTAACCACCAACAAGGCGAACACCAAGGGCGGCCTGCCCACCACCGGTGATCGTTTTGATGGCCGCGTGGTGGCTGCATTCGCCATCGCTGGCGTTGCCGTCATCTCCGCGGGCGGTTACTTCCTCTACCGTCGCAATAAGGAGTAACGTCCTAGCTGAGCGGGCAAGGCAGCAATGGCAGCCTCGCCCGCTTAACCCGCCTTTTGACCGGCGGGAAACCCGCATGAAATCTTTTTCAAAAAGATTTCCCCGCATACACTTCGCTGTGCTATAGTGCAGCGCAACAGCAACTAGGTGCGACCGCGCCACGGCATCACGAAAGGAGCCACCAACATGAAGAACACGGTGAAGTCTCTCAACAACTGGTGGTGGCGTGATGCGAATACGATCGGTCGACGGTGAGTCCCTCACGCCTGTTTTTGCGCTCTAGGTGATTGGAAGGCCTCCGGTTTCGACCGGGGGCCTTTTTCTATCTCGAGCCCGATCGCATTCGCATCACGCGCCTCCGCTTTTCTCTTACACCCCCTTCCGAAAGGATTTTCACCATGTCCCAGAACACCACCGCCACCCAGCCCCGTACCGTCCAGACCGCCGACCGCGGCAAGCTCGATGTCCGCGCCCTTGTCCTGCTCGCCATCCTGCTTGCCGCCGGCTTCATCCTCAACTTCACTGTTGGCAAGGCCATCTCGGGCATCTCGGGCGGCATGATCAGCCCCGAGTTCATCATCTCGGCCTTCTGCCTCACTATCCTGGTCGTTCGCCCCAATATTGGCCAGGCGCTCGTCATCGGCCTCATCTCGGCCGCCGTGATTCAGATCACCACCACCTCGCCGTTCGTCGATTTTGCCGCCGAGGGCATCGCCGCTATGCTCATGGCCGCCATCGTCAACGCCGCTGGCAAGAACGGGCAGGTTAAGCCTGCCATCGCCATCGTCGCAACCTTCGTGACCACCTTTGTCTCGGGCGTTATCTTCATGGTTATCAAGATGGCTATGCTCGGCGTGGTGGGCGAGCTCGCTGCCGCTATGCTGCCCGTGGTCGCCATGACCGCCGTCTTTAACGCCATTCTGGTCGGTGCCCTCTACTTGCCCATCCAGAAGGCCCTTAGGCTCAACTAACCCGCTCGGCTTTACGAGCCACCCCATCTTGGCGTTCATTCGACGCTCGCGTACCCAAGTACGCTTCGCTCCTCTTTCGCGCCAACCTGGGGCCCCTCGTAAAGCCGTCTCCGTGCTTCACCACCAAAGACCGTCCCAAACAACGAGCTTTTTTGGGACGGTCTTAAACAACTGGTCATTTAAGACTGTCCCCAATGACTATGAAAGGTATCCATGGAAACGATCATCAACGTCGACGATGTCTCGTTCTCCTATGGCACGCAGACCGAGCAGGCGCTCAGCCACATCTCGCTCAGCGTGAACAAGGGAGATTTCATCGGCATCATCGGACCCTCGGGCGCCGGCAAGTCCACGCTTGCCGCCTGTCTGTCGGGTGCTGTGCCCCACCACTACACCGGCACGTTCTTCGGGTCCGTCATGGTTGACGGCCACGACATCTGCGAGGTCTCGCTGACCGACGTGTCGCAAATCGTCGGCAGTGTGCTGCAGGATATCGACACGCAGATGGTCGCCTCGGTCGTCGAGGACGAGATGCTCTTTGGCCTCGAGAACTTTGCCGTTCCCCACGACCAGATCGAGCAGCGCATGAGCGAGACGCTCGAGACCGTCGGCATCAGCGACCTGCGCGACCGCGAGATCGCCACCCTCTCGGGCGGACAGAAGCAAAAGGTGGCCATCGCCGCCATCCTCGCCATGCGTCCGCGCGTCTTGGTTCTCGACGAGCCCACCGCGGCACTCGACCCCGCCAGCTCCACGCTGGTCTTCGAGACGCTGCGTGAGGCAAACCGCATACTTGGAATCACCATCGTCGTCGTTGAGCAAAAGGTCGCCCTGCTCTCGGAGTACTGCAACCGCGTGCTCGTGCTCAACCATGGCGAAATCGCACTGCAGGGCGAGCCGCACGAGGTCTTCGCACACACCGATGAGCTTCGCACCATTGGCGTCGACTGTCCCCGTGTCACACGCATCTTCAATAGCCTCGAGGCCGATGGCCTGGCAAGCGGCACCCCTTGCTTGGATGTCGACGAAGCCGAGTGTCTGATTTCGGGTATCGTCGACCCCGCACACGCTGCCATCGAAGCCCAGGCGCCCGCCGGTTCCCCGCATGCACCGTCGTTGCGTCCTCATGCCAAGGATGCCGAACCCGTACTCACCTTCGACCATGTTGAGTTTGCCTATCCCAACGGCGGCGCCGCCGTACACGACCTTAACCTGACCCTCTACCCCGGTGAGCTCGTGGGCATCGTCGGTCAGAACGGTGCCGGCAAGACCACGCTCACCAAGCTGCTCACGGGCCTGCTCAAGCCCGCCTCGGGCAGCGTGCGCGTCACGGGACTGGATACTGCAACCGTTCCCACGAGCCGCATTGCCCGCGAGGTCGCGACCCTCTTCCAAAACCCCGACCGCCAGATCTGCAAGGATACCGTGCTCGACGAGGTCGCCTTTGGCTTGGAGCTTGCCGGCATCGACCGTGCCGAGGCTCTGCGTCGCGCCCAGCTGGTCATCGACCGCTTTGGTCTGCCCGCCGACGAGGCACCGTTCTCGCTTTCGCGTGGCCAGCGACAAATGGTGACACTTGCCTCCGTCGTAGTGGTTGAGCCCAAGATCGTCGTGCTCGACGAGCCCACGAGCGGCCTTGACTACCGCGAGTGCATGACCGTCATGGAAACCGTGCGCACCATGGCCGAGCGCGGATGCGCCGTCATCATGGTCTGCCACGACATGGAAGTCGTCTCCGACTTTGCCGAGCGCATCGTAGTAATGGCCGACGGCCGCATCCTCGACCGCGGCCGCACGCACGAGCTGTTCTCGAACATCGATCTCATGCGGCGTGCCTACGTGGAGCCTCCCCAGGTTATTGAACTCTCGCGCCGTCTGGCATCTTCCGTCTCGCCCGCTTTTGCGCAGGTGAGCGAGGTCACCGATGTCGTTCGAATTACCAAGGAGATGGTCCACCGTGGTTAACGTCATCGACTACATGCCGGGCGATACGCTGCTGCATCGCCTGAACCCCGTCGTCAAACTGGGCCTCGCCGCCGCCATCATCGTCGGCATCTTCTTGTCCGACACCTACGTGGCGCTGCTGGGCTTTTTGGCACTCACCCTTGCACTGGGTACCTATGCCGGCGTCGTCGACCGTCTGCTCTCGCTGCTCAAGTTGCTGATTCCGCTCGCGCTTATCATGCTGGTGCTCCAGCTGGCCTTTATGCGCGATGGCAACGTGGTGTGGGGCTTTATCACCGACGCGGGCCTCATCACGGGATCGAAGGCCTGCCTGCGCCTGCTAGGTGTGGCGTTGCCACTCATCCTCATGCTCATGGTGACCAAGCTCAACGACCTTGCCAACGCCTGCGTCGAGGTGCTGCATGTGCCGTATCGCTATGCCTTCACCTTTACCACGGCGCTGCGCTTTGTACCGGTGTTTGGTCAGGAGATGAACGCCATCATGGAGGCGCAGACCGCACGCGGCGTCGAGTACGACACCAAGAACCCCATCAAGAAGCTTAAGCTCATGTTGCCACTGTGCGTGCCGCTGCTCATCTCGAGCGTGGGCAAGACCGATGCCACCGCGCTTGCCGCCGAGCAGCGCGGCTTCTACCTGCGCACACGCGCCAGCTCGTACAAGCGCTATCCCATCAAGGGTCTGGACATCGCCGTGCTCATCGTCAGCATCGCCCTCATCGCCATCGGCTTCCTGTTCTAGTTCACCACCGACAGCAACCGCCCAACGCAAAAGGCCTCGGCTCGCACCAAACGAGCCGAGGCCTTTACTGTTTCTCCAGATAAAACCCACCATAATTAACCTGTCCCTTTTTGGCAGGTCGGAAGCTAGAGGCGGTAGGGAGCGCCGCTGCGGATGATGGATTCGCGCACCAGGACGTCCATGGCGTCGAGGGTGATCTCGGGCATCTCACGGTATTTCTGCAGCACCGAGAGCTCCGTGCAGGCCAGGATGACGCGGTCGCAGCCGCTACGGGCGAACTCCCACATCACGCGGTCGAACTTATCCATATCGGGCTCACGTCCGGCCTTCACATCATCGTAGATAAGCGACATCACATCGTTCTGACGTTTCTCGCTGGGATAGACAACCTCAACACCCGCAGCCTTACATTCGCGGCCGTAGACGCCCGCGCCCACGGTTCCGTCGGTGCCCATGATGCCAATCTTGTGCACCGGCTCGGCCGGCATACTCAGGTTGGGGTCGAACTCGCACTCCCCCATCACCGCACCGGCCAGAGCATAGCGCACCGACTCACGCGGCATGTGGATAATCGGCACTGTGGTAAACGACTGGATCTGGTCGTAGAAGTAGTGTGACGTGTTGCAGGGAATGGCAATGTGCGCACAGCCCAGCGACTCGAGTGCCTGGGCACACTCTTTCATGGTCGCCAGCAGCTTGGCATGCTCGCCGGTCTTAATGGCCAGCGTGCGGTCGGGCATGGTCGACTTGGAGAGCACCACCATGTCGATATGTTCCTGATCGCAGGCAGCAGCCGTATGACGCACCACCTGGTCGTAGTAATACGACGTGGCCTCGGCGCCCATGCCGCCGATAACTCCCAGCTTTTCCATCGCCGCCTCCTTGGTGACGCTTGCGCAATTGCGCGTATCGTACCCGCGCCCGCCCGATGCAAACCGGACGGGCGCCGCACTCATCTACTTGTAATACGTCTTGAACAGCTTAAAGTGGCGCAGCTTAGTGTGCCACATGCGCAGCCAGCGGTTAAAGACAAAGTCGCCCTTCATAAACGAGGGGTCGGCGCCCTTGCCTTCCTTATCCAGGCGATGCACCTTAGCGCGCAACTCGGGATCCTTAACGTACTTGTCGACGACGCCCATGGGGACGACCATCCACAGCGCCTCGTCCTGCGCCGTCACAAACTCCGGCTCAAACGGGCGGTTGAACACATACTCATCCACCACATACTTGGCAACGTTAAAACCGCTGTTGGTAACATAGTAGTTGCTGCGGCCCTGGCGGGTATTGAAGTCGAAGAACTTAAACGAGCCATCGCGTTCGTCATACTTAACGTCAAAGTTGGAATAGCCCACAAAGTGAAGGTCCTCGAGCAGCTTGCGCACGCCGCCCATGAGCTCGTCGTTGGGTTCGGTGATGATACAGGCATGGTTGCCAACGCCATGGGGCTGATGCTCCTCGAGCAGTACGTGGCCCAGGCACATCATGCGTACCTTACCGTTGCGATCGGAATAGCTGGTGAGCACGCGCATGTACTCGTCGTTGCCGGGTACGCGGTCCTGCAAGATCAGGTCATCGGTGTAGCCGCTGGCATAGGAGTCACGGATAACCTGCTCTAGCTCGGCGCGATCGGCAATCTCATAAGCCTTCTTCTGTCCCTCAAACTCATGCTGCCACCACATGATGCCGTCGGACGGCTTCAGGATCATCGGGAACGGGAAGTCGATCTGGTCGAGCACTTCGGCAGGTGCCTCGCCTTTGGCGT
>URAQ01000059.1 GCA_900545875.1 uncultured Collinsella sp. | reverse complement strand
GGCGATCTCCTCGGATTCACGGAGACGATGGGGAAAACTTTGTTGAATTGGCCGTCCCGAGTTCTCCCGCGCTCGGTGGAGCGGGCAACGGGACGTCCGCGTATTTGCTTCGCAAATCCGCACCGGCTGCGGCCGCCTATCGGCGACCTTGCCTGCTCGCTATAAACGCTTCGCGTTTATTTAACGCTCGCACCCTGTCGGGTTCGAGTCCCGGCACTTTATTGAAAAAGGCACGGTAACGAAACGTTACCGTGCCTGAAATTCGAATGGAGCGGGCAACGGGACTCGAACCCGCGAGTGTCAGCTTGGGAAGCTGATGCCTTACCACTTGGCGATGCCCGCTTGTGTGTTGGCTAGTATAACGCGGTTGTCTTGTTCGATACAAGGGTGGCGATGCTTGTTTTAGCTGTGGAGATTCGTTTGAAAATCACGTCAATTGTGGAGACGAGGACCTTTGACTTCCTGTTCTCCCTATCTTCTACCTGCACTTTTGCTTGATTGTTGTATTTGAGCTCAATTTGTCAGGAATTGGGCAAGCTTTTGGTCAGGCTCCGGTACTTACCCGCATGAACCTCGGGGGTAGCCTCATCCTACGCGTCGCAGCCTCCCCGTGCGGCGCACGAGGGATAAGGAGCAGCCATGTCCAACGCACCCACGCACTCTGTCCACAGCGCAATCGCAACAGGTCCGCTGCTCCTGCTCCTCTTCCTGCTTTTCGGCTGCCTGGCACCGGGAGCCGCATTTGCCGTCGATGACTACGACCAGCTCGGCTTCCGCACTATTAGCGATGATTGTGGGCCCTTCCTCATCGGCAAGTATGAAGCTCAAGACGCCTCGATTGCCTACTGCATGAACCAGGAGCGCCCCGGCCCCACCAAGCCGGGCGGCCCATGGCTCAACTTTGATCAAGGCTGGGTGTGGCTCGACGACGAGTTCGCGGCAATCGTTTGTCACGGATATCCTACCGCCACGTCGTTTGGCGGTTACCATCTTTCACCCGATCGTGCCCGCGCCGCAACCCAGCTTGCCGTATGGATGCTCAACGGCACTACCCATGTCGACGGCACCTACTCTTACACGACCGCTCAGGGCAAAACCAAGAGTGGGCACTTTACCACTGACAATGAAGTCGTGGCGGCGGCGCGGTGGCTCCACGACAGCGCAAAATCAGGAAGCATCAAAGCCGCTCCGCACCGCGCGCGGCGCTATCTAGGAGCCGTATCGGGCGGCAGCAAACGTCAGGACATGCTCTATGTACTGCCGGCGGTCTCTGTTTCCTTCCAAAAGCAGTCTGCAAACGCTGCCATTACCAGCAGAAACAATACTTATCAGTTTGCCGGGACAACATTCGATGTTTTTGAGAGCGCCAGCGACGCACGTGTCGGCACCATCCAGATGGACAGCAACGGTCGGGCGCAAGCAACACTTCTGCCCAACACAGCATACTACCTAGTTGAAACGAAGGCGCCGGCCGGCTATGTCCCCCGCCACGATCGCATCGCCTTTACCACGGGGAATGACGGTGGAAAGGTCGCCATTGATGAACAGCCCGGCACCATCAACCTGCGTATCGTAAAACTCGATACCGCGACGAATGCCGGCCCCCAGGTAGGTTCTTCACTCGCAGGAGCAGAGTTCACGTGTGTGTCGCAATCAACCCCTGGATGGGCGCAAATCCTCACGACCGACGAAAGCGGTCAGGCCACCCTCGCCGATGTCCCCTTAGGAACCTTTACCATCTACGAATCAAAAGCCCCCGAGGGCTACCTGCCATCCAACGACAGCTGGACCTATACCGTTGGAGCCGACCAGCTCGGCGATTCAGGCGTGGTCGAGATCGAATCTCGCATTTCCGATATCCCCATTGCGTTTGACCTTGAGATTTCCAAATTCAAGGATTACGGCAATAGCGACCAATCCGGCCTGGAGCAGCCGGCGGGTGGCGTTGTCTTTGAGGTTGTCAGCAACAGCTCTCAGCAGGTTGTTGGCACACTGACCACAAACATCTATGGCTTTGCCTCCACCAAAGATCAGCCCGAAGCATGGTTCGGCACAGGCAAGCGACCCGCCGGTGTCCACGGAGCCGTCCCATACGACCGTGCCGGCTACACGATTCGCGAGGTTCCGGAAACCGTCCCCGAGGGTTTTAAACGTGCAGGGGAATGGACCGTCGGGGCCAATCAGATTTCCGACGGCGCCAAGCTTCAATATATCGTGGACAACCACGCTCTGTCGACGCATCTCCAGATTGTAAAACGCGATGCCCAAACAGGCGCTTCTGTTCCCCTAGCCGGATTCTCCTTCCAACTCCTCGACAGCAATCACGAACCTGTCTCACAAACTTGCTGGTATCCAGCACATAACGTAATGGACACCTTTACGACTGACGCGACCGGGACCGTCACACTGCCCGAATCGCTCGTGCCGGGCACCTATTATGTACGCGAAACCTCGGCCAAAGAGCCCTATCTTGTCGGCGAAGAAATCGAGGTAAACATACCCGCCGACATGAACCTAACGCCCGTTGCAATCGCCTCGTATTATGACCACGCCGCGACCGGAAATATCAGGATCGTTAAAACCGATGCCGTAGACGGCAGCAGCCTCGCGGGCGCCATCTTTGAGATCCGTGCCTCGGGTGATATCGTGCGCCCCGACGGTAGCATTGCCGCACTCGACGGTGAGACTGTCGCTACCGTCACGACGGATGAAACTGGAGAAGCACGCGCGGACAACCTCCCACTGGGATCTGGCACCGCACGCTACGAGGTTGTCGAGACTCAAGCGCCGGCAGGCTTCTTGCTCGATCAGACAACCCATATTGTCGACCTTACTTATGCCGACCAGAAAACACCCGTTGTAGAAGCACGGCTTAACGTATCCGACGATTACACCAAGGTTGATATCTCCAAGGTCGATGCAAGCGGTGAGCAGGAAGTAGAAGGCGCACGGCTCACCTTATATGGTCCCGATAAAACCGAAATAGACTCCTGGACCTCATCCGACAAGCCACACCGCGTCGAACATCTTGCACCCGGCACCTACTCGTTGCGCGAAATGATGTCTCCGCGGACCTATGACCTTGCCGAGGAGATAACGTTTGAAATAAAGGATACGGGAGAAGTCCAATCCGTCGCGATGAAGGATGCGCCCATCGAGATCAAGGGGCAGGTCGACAAGCGTCAGGAACTTGTCCAACCTATCGAAAAGGGCCTGTTGGCTAACGGCGATGGTAAAAACCGTGCCACGATGCAAACCAATACGGATGGGCTTTTCTCCTATACCATCGACGCTCGAAACGATTCAACTACCTGGGTTGATGAGTTTACAATTACCGATGATCTTGAGTGTGCCGAGGACGATACGGCGAGATTCGTCTCAATCGAAACCCCCGTCGCCATCGGCGACCTCAATGGTCTGTGCAACGTGTGGTATCGCACGACGCCGTTGGACTCGACAGACGTCGATGAGCCGGCATACGCGACACTTGACGATGGGCACGAAAATCCTTGGCTTGAGTCCGACGAAGTAAGGGAAAGTCTGGGTGAGGATTGCCGCCTCGTCGATTACGACGGCTGGCACCTCTGGAAGGCGGATGTCTCGACCACGGAATCCACCACACTCGAGGCGAAAGAACTCGACCTTGCGTCCAATACCGTCGTAACGGGCATTCGCATTGAATACGGTGCGGTAGCCGCCGACTTTACGACTCGAAGCGATGCGGATTCTTGGACCCGCGATGATCTCAAAGATGAGCACGACGACCTTGACGATGCCAAAGCAATCCTTGGCACAGACGCTCGGGGCGCAATCGTGCACATGCAGGCGACGTCGGCTTATACGCCCCAAACCGCACTCACCAACAGCGCACGCGTCGATCTTTGCCGCAACGGCGGCGGCGATAAACTTGAGTCACATGACGAGGACCGTGTCATTCAACGCTGTACCCTACCGCAGGACCTACCGGCAACAGGATCAGTTCCCATCGCCGCTTGCATCACCGCGCTCCTGACCTCGGGTGCCGCAGCCCTATGGTTCGCTCGCCTTAGGTCGACCCCAAAGAAGCGCTAGCGCGATGAAAAAGCGGGCGAGCCAGTCCCCTAGCTCGCCCGCTTTCAATCATGTAAATCGCCGTATCTACTCTGCAGACGAAGATCCACCATCAACGATTGCCTGCTCGGACTCAGGAATCCCATCGGCACCCGTACTCTGTTCTTGCTCCACCTCTTCGCTGATTGCGGAGGCGGGGGTCGAGCCCTTTGCACCCACGATGTAGGCAGCCCCAAATCCTAACGCAATGGCAATCAAGGTCAAAATCACGTAGACAGGCCAATGGCGCTTAATATACGAAAACACGTTGACTCCTTAGAGCTCCGTCTACGAACGGCGGATAACCTCGGTCACGACCTCGGATACCGTGGCAATGTTCGTCGGGTTGACATTGTGGGGCAGGTCGTCCTCGGTACGAGCGCAAGCCAGACGCGTGCCGTCCACGCCGGCGATGGTGAGGGCTCGGCGGCTCGCCTCGAGCGCGGCATAGGCATCGGTCTTGGCATAGGGCATCTCGAGCGCGCCACAATCGACATGGAACGACTTGCACACCTTGCTGACCAGGTTCATGATGCGGCGATCGCCCTTGAGCAGCTGCTGTTCGCCCTCGACCGTCACCACCGAAAGCCTACCGGCGCCGACGGATTCAAGATTGATGAAGAATACGCCGCGGAGCTTATCGCGATGCGAAGCCAAGAAGGCCTTCATGCCGGCGCCATCACAATCCGAGGCGCCCGTTGCCACAAACCAGATATCGTGACCGAGCAGCTCATCATCGCCCATAGAGGCGACAGCCGAGAGCATATCTTCGGAAGAAGCGCCATCGGAAGACGTAGCGCCGCCCTTCCAGCCATCGTTATCGTCCTCGAAGTTATCCCACGAACCGATACCGCGACCGGACTTCTTGGCATCGTAATCGTCTTCGACGCCCAGCCAATCACTCATGCTGTCCTGCTCGTTTTTCCTTTTACGACCGAACAGGCCACCCAGGCCGCGTTTGCGAGACTTGGGTGCCGCCGGGGCGGGAGCCGAAATGGTCTCGATCGGCTGCGCGCCCGACGCAACGGGCATAGAAGGCGCAACGGGTGCCGATGTGGGTTCGGGACCCTGGGCAGTAGCAAAGGGGTCGTTGACCTGGGCAGAGGGATCGGGAAGGTCGAACAGCGACGTGCGAGACGCAACGTTTGCCTGCCTCATAGACGGCAGCGACGGATCGGGGACCGAAGCCAGCGGAGACGAGGAAGGTGCAGGCGACGGTGCCGACGCCGGATCGGGAACATTTATCTGCGGACGCGGCGATGCCTGGGAGGAAATCTGGGCCATAAGGGAATCGACCGTTTCGTCCTGGGTGGGAGCAACATCGGCAACCGTGGCACCGGAACCACTCGGGGTCGGCATGGTGAAAATCTGCGTGGAGTAAGGCCTCGACTCATCCGTCTCGGGAGTCTCGGAAACCGCAGGCACTTCCTCCTGCTCGACCTCGGTCGAATCACCTTGATCGGCTGCCGCGTATTGCTCTTCGTCAGAGTTGGCCTCGACGGACTCGTCCTCGGCGGCATCTTGGATTTCGGCAGCATCAATGGGCTCGTCATCGTCTGCCGCGTCGCCCTGCTCATCGGAAACAGGAAGGGGCTCGGCAATTGCGGTGCCTTGCTTTTCAAACGTTATCGTGGAATCGAACTGCGCGGCATCAAACGACATGGTGCTATCGACGTGCTGCTGAGCCTCGAAAGACGTTGTTGCCTCAACAACATCCGCTGACGTCGGTTGCTGGGACTCAAAGGACGTCGTAGCTTCGGCAGCGTCGACGGGCCCGGACTGCATAGCCTCGTTCTGCTCAAACTCTTGCGCCGCGCGCTCACGTGCCGCCTCGGCTGCCTGCTGCTGAGCGATAGCCTCCTGCTCGGCAGCCTCGCGTGCGGCAGCGCGCTTCTCCTCGAAATCGTCGACAAATTTCCTGCCCTTTGCAAGCGCACCCTTAAAGAAGCTGGAAGCGCTGGCGCCAATCGAAGAGAACGCGGATGCAATATCGGCATGGGGCGTTGCCGCGGGAATCTCGGCAGAGAAATCAGTATCGCTCTCGTAAGACACGCGCCTCGGCTGTTCAACGTAATCGTCGTCAGACTCGTCCGCAACGTCTTGCGCCGGCGCGGCGGGAGCCAAAATGTCCAGTCCTGCCGCGGGATCGATCGCAGACACCGCCTCGGGCTCGGCAACGGCAGCGGTAACCGCGGCAGACTCATCATCCGCAGTGACAACGGGCGCAGGCTCGGGCTCAAACGTCGGCTCCTCGCCCTCCTCGTAATCGAGCGTGCAGGACTCGGGAAGCATTCCGAGCGCACGGATGGCATCCGAACCAAAGCGGATGTTGCCGGCGGCGTTGCGATAGAGCTTGGGCTCGGGCTCGGCCGCGGCAGGCTCCTCCGCCGGCTCAGCAGCGGGAACCTCGTCATTGAACTCTTCGGCCTGGACAGCCTGATTCTGATCCTCGGGCACGATGGCGCCAATCAGCGTCTCGTCGGCAGACGCACCCTCAAAGCCCTCGATCTGCTCGTCAAAAGCCTCGCCCTGTTCGGGCTCGGTCTGAGCGTCGGGAGCAATCGGCTGACCGAACTCGTCCTCGGCGTAGGTAGGCTCTTCGTACTCGATGGTGTTGCCGTAGTCGTTTTGCTGCTGGGCCGCGGCATACTCCGCCGCCGCGCGCGCCATTTCCTCGGCACGACGTTTCTGCTCCCCAAAATAGGTATCGAACGGAACATCGTCGGGAAACTCGTTCTCGCCCTGGAAGGGAGCAACGTTGTCCATAACACCGAGCATAGCGGCGACAGAAGACTTGTTGCACACCGCGCCGGACGTATAGGGAAGAATGTGGCGGTTAGAGATGATGTTTGCCGCGTTGGCAAGTGCAACGAGGGAAGCGAGGATCGCGACAATCCACAGCAGAACCTTGAGCGCGCCGGGGAGCGGCAGGATACGCAGGATGGCAACGGCAGCAGGGGCAACCGTGGCAACGGGCAACAGCTTGGCGATGAGCGCACGATACGAAGCATAGGGCTCGCGGGCGAGCAGCTCAGCACGGGGAGAGTCGTAGTGTGCGACAACGACCACCGGGCGGTTGCGCGGAGACGCGAGCGGGCCCGAGGCCTTGTGGTAGGCGATGACATTTTGGCTCACGCCCGTCTTGCCCAGGCGCGAAACCACGGGGTGGCCCGTGCGCTCGAGCACGTAAAGAACGGCGCCGACAACGGCCAGCAAGGTGCCGACCAAGCCGATACCGCCGCCGATGCCCATCAGCAGGGCGCCGGCAAACGCAAGAATACCGGTAACGGCAAATGCCAACCTACCGGGCGCCGGGGCATTGAACTCCTGAACCTCGGGATCAAAGCCGTGGTTGCGGAAGATCTGAGCGATATCCTCGGCAGCCAAGCGCTCTTCTTCGCTGCATGCCGGCGTAATGCCGGTGTTCTGCAGCAGGTGGTTAATATAGTTCTGGGTGTTCGCCATGTGCGCTCCACATCCATAATCCGACAAATAGGCCCAATGCATGCACATTAGAACCGTATATAGTCGAAAGTATACCCCGAGCGAGCGCAAACGACCGAATTCGAGTCATCTTAACGCCCCGAGCGGACAAGGATATAGCCTAATCTCCATATCGGACTAAAATCATGGCAGCAAACCACCTTCTCATGCGAGGACTCTATGACGGCAAGCGACGCGACCGCGACAATTAAAAAGGGAAGTTCGGAGCCCGGTTTCGATAAAACGGCTCAGCGCATCCTCAATCTTTTCTTTGTGCTCAACAGCTCCCCCGAACCGCTGACGACCGAGCAGATCGTCTTGGATTCTGACCTGGGATATGGCTCGGGCAACATCGACTCGGATAAGCGCAAGTTTCGGCGCGATCGTGACAAACTGCTCGAGCGTGGCATCTTAATCAAGGAAGTTCGCCCCGCCGGTGCGCAGGAGACCGAGGAAAGCTCGTGGACAATCGACCGCGAGCACACCTTTGCAGCAGGCGGCCTCATCACCGCAGACGACGCCGATATCCTGCTCAACGCCATCGACCAGACACTAGCGGCCGGCTCATCCACTTTTGCCGCACCGCTTGCCGATATTCGCTCCAAGATTGCCTATCTCACCGGTAGGACGACGGTGGACGAAGCACCAATCCGCCGCTCTCCCACCGTCGATGCGGTATGGAGCGCCTTTGCCGAGCGATGCGCGCTGCGATTTTTATATCAGAACGGACGCGGCGAGCAGAAAGAACGTACCGTCTGCGTCTACGGCATGTTCGAACGCGAGGGCGTGGCGTACTTCTGCGGCCTCGACAATGTCACCGACGGCATCAGGACATTCCGCTGCGACCGTATCGTTCGCGCTTGGCGTCCTTCGAAGGCCTACGCCATCCCTGCGGACTTCAATCTCAACGACTATCTGTTCTTTGAATTCGATTTTGCCGACCGACCGCCCGTTGCAGCCACGTTCTCGTTCGGTCCTCAGACGCAGATCGATATGATCAACGGCCTCACGCGCGGGCGAGGTGAGCTCGCACACACCGATGCGGGATGGACCTGGACCGTTGACGTGCGTGACCTTGAAGCCGCCGCCTCATTTTGCATGGCCCACGCCATGGACGGCATGAGGCCCATGGCCCCCAAATCGCTCAAGCAGGCGTGGAACCACCTCATAGAAAGGACGGTGCACGAGCATGCCCGTGCGTAAACTCACCAGCGAGCAGAGACTCTCGCGCGCCATCGACATC
>URAQ01000058.1 GCA_900545875.1 uncultured Collinsella sp. | reverse complement strand
GCACAGGCTAAAGCCTCTAAAAAAAAGAGGGCCGGCACAATGCCGGCCCTTCAGCGAAATTGCATGTTAGCGCGTATGAATATTAATCCGAATTACCCCGCTAGTTGTCATCATCGTCCATGGAGCCGTCGATGCCGGTTTTGGTGTCGTCCGTGTTGGAATCGTCATCCTTGGCAAAGGGGTTCTTGAAGAAGCCCGTCGCATCGGGCTGCAGACCCGAGAGCTTGATCCAGGGATTATCGAGCTCGGGCTTGGGCATGGCCTGGGCCTCGGGCGCAGTCTCGTTACCGATGAGCTCGGACTCATAAATGAAGGTGTCGTCGCCGAGCGCGTCGTAGGCGGCGACCGGGTTGCCATCGGCATCGCGGTACGGTGTGCCCTTAAAAACGGCGCCGTCATAGGCCACAAGCTGTCGGCCGGTCTCATTCTCGAAGTAGTACACGAAGATACCCTTGAGGGCCGCACACAGCGGGATGGCAATAATCATGCCGATGGGACCCATGAGTGCCGAGCCAATAACGAGCGCCGTGAGGCTCATGATGGGATGCACCTGCACTGAGCTCTGCATGACCTTAGGAGAAATCACGTTGTCTGTGACGTTTTGCGCGACCATCGTCACGATGAGCGTCCATAACGCCAACATGGGGCTGAACATGAAACCGAGCACCGTGGCGATTGCTGCGCTCACCCAAGGACCAACGACCGGAACCAAATGCATGATGCCGGTAAAGATAGCCATGAGCGCCGCATACGGATGGCCGATGATCATAAAACCGATAAAGGCGAGGAAACCACCGCAGATGGACGTCACGACCATACCGCGCATGTAGCCGCCGACAGAGCGAGAAAGGATGGCGACCATAAAGCGGTACGAGGTCTCCTTCTCCTGACCGATGATGGTGCAAATCTCGTGGTGCATGCGAGGGTAGTCGCAGGCCATCCAGTACGCAAGCACCAGACCAAGGAAGATAACGAACAACTGCGAAGCCGTATTGGTGATGAGCGGGAACACACCGCGGCCAAGCTCGGCAGCGATCTGAGACACATACTTCGATGCCACGGCAACCAGCGACGAAAGATTATCGTCCAAATACTCCTTGAGCGGCGTGTTGTTGAGCGTCTTGGCATGCGAGATCATCTCGTTGAGATCGCCACCCGCAACACGAAGCTGCTCGGGCAGGCGGCTCAGGACTTCCATGATCTGACCAAAGAGAATCGGCGACAAGATGCAAACGACACCGACGAGCACGGCAACAACAACAATTAGCGCAATAAGCGAACCGATGCCGCGATTCACGCCATGGTGCTCGAGCCAGTTGGTGATCGGGGACATCACAAAAGCAATGATGGAGCCAACGGCAAGAAACTCAATAACCGGTGCCAGGATGCCCATAAGGTTAAAGATGACAGCAGCAATAACAATGCAGCCGACAACAGCCCAAATGCGCAGCGTCAGAACGCGGGTGTCGCGCAGCACGCGATCGGTTTGTTGGGGGTGCTCACTCATGAACGAATCATCACTCCGTCGGGGTCGATCTTGTCCTGAATCTTCTTAAGCGTGCGGCGCAGCAGACGCGAGACCTGCACCTGCGAGATGCCCAGCTTCTTGGCAATCTCGATCTGGGTCATGCCCTTCACAAAGCGCAGCTCGATCACCTCGCGCTCGCGCGGCGAGAAATCGCGGATGGCTTCCTCGATCACCAGGCGGTCATCGGTAAAGTCGAGCTCGTTGTCATCGTCGGCGTAACGGTCGAGAATCGAGGGCGCATCGTCGGAATCGGACGCACCAGGAGCCTCGATGGGCACCGAGGTATAGGCCGAAGACGATTCCATAGCCTCGAGGACCTCATCGACAGTCACATCTAGATACTCAGCGATCTCCTCAACCTTGGGCGAACGCTGCAGCTCGTTGGTAAGTTTGTCAGTAGCCTGGTTGACCTTGGCCGAGAGTTCCTGCAGACGACGCGGTACGCGCACGCTCCAGCCCTTGTCGCGGAAATGGCGTTTGATCTCGCCCAGGATAGTGGGTGTCGCAAACGTCGTGAACTCGAGTCCGCGCTCGGGGTCAAAGCGGTCGATAGCCTTGAGCAAACCCAGATAGCCGACCTGCATGAGGTCGTCGAGCGGCTCGCCGCGATTCTTAAATTTGTTGGCAAGAAACCTTACCAGGTTCATATGGGACATGACGAGCTGTTCGCGGGCGTCCGGATCACCGGTCTCCTTGTAGCGACGAAACAGCTCGCGGGTTTTCTCCTTGTCCCAAGCGGTCTTGCCGCTCCGGGAACGTTCGGTCATATTAAATATCCGCCTTGAGGTCGAGGGAAAGCGTCAGGGGCGCCGCAGTCTTTTCGTAGGAGTCGCACACGCTCGCGAGGATGAGCTCGGCATACACCGCAGCCTGGTCGTCTTCATCGACCGTAGCCTGGTCGCCAAAGGTAATAGTCATGCCAACGTGGGTCTCATCGACATCGAATTTGATGGTGATGTCATCGCAGTCGACCGCGGTGCAACCAAAGATGAAAGCCTCCTCAGCAGCCATGCGGATGTCCTCGATGCGATCGACAGACATAGAGCACAGGGCACCAACGTTGGCTGCCGTCATGCGCACAAGGCGAGCGAGACGCGGGTCACCGGCAACGGTCAGCGTGATAGGGCAGGTTGCTTCGCTACTCATCGCAGGACTCCTCAGAGGTCTCGGCGGGCGTATAGGTGTAATACTGAGCCGGCTTGGATACAGACTTCTGACCATCATCGTCGCCCGCGGCGGCCTCGTCCTCGCCAATTAGGACGCGCTCGGTAGGCTGCTCGGCCTCCGCAGCGGCAGCGGCGAGCTTGCGATCGGCGTCGGCTGCAGGAGCCTTCACCTTATTGAAGAGCTTCTGCACAGCACCGGCGGCAGAGTCGGTCACGCTCGACACAGCATTGCTGGCCTCGGCCATGCTGCCCGTAACCTCGGAAATGTCGCGAACCACGGCTTCGACCTCTACGAGATTGGAGGTAAGGGCATCAACTGCCGTCTTGCTCGACTTAAGCAGCGGCTCCATCTGGGCAAGCGCCGGCGTAAGCTCATCGACAGCGCCATCGAGCTTTGCCACCACAGGCTGAGCCTCGGCGATGGTGTTGTTGAGGTCGTTCACGGTCTTATCGAGCGAGTCGACAACATTGCGGGTCTTGCGCAGGGTAAGCGCGAGCTCAGCGATGGCCCACACGCCGGCAACGGCGAGCAGCAGCAGGGCGATTTGAATGGGACTCATACAAGCCTCCCGGAAGAATCGAAATACAGACGCTTTTCATGGTACCCCAAAGGGGACCGAACATGCCAAGAGCAGCAACGTGGGACAAAATTATCAGCAGCTACCTCGGTGCATTCCCGCTGCGGTCTCGTTCGCTTTGCTCTACGCGCCACTCTTCCCAGCCGCGCCCGGCAGGCTGCCAAAATGCACCGCGTTCCAAGCCTTCGGGCAAATAGCGCTGATCGACCCAGCCTTCGGGATAATCATGTGGATACTTATACACACCGTATTCATCGCTGCCCGGGCGATGGCGATCGCGCAGATAGCTCGGCACCTCGCGAAGCCCACTAGAATGGATATCGGCCAGCGCCGCATCGATCGAAGCCTCACACGCGTTGGATTTTGGCGCCAAGCACACATAGAGTGCAGCCTGAGCCAGGTTAATGCGGCACTCGGGATAGCCAATGACCTCGGCAGACTTAAACGCGGCATGCGCCACCAAAAGCGCCTGCGGGTCGGCGTTGCCAACATCCTCAGAAGCGTGAATCATAATGCGGCGAGCGATAAACTTAGGATCCTCCCCAGCATCGATCATGCGCGCGAGCCAATAGATCGTGGCATCGGGGTCACTACCGCGCATGGACTTGATGAACGCACTGATGATGTCGTAGTGCATGTCGCCGTTTTTGTCATACGTAAAGCCGCGACGCGGGTTGGCAATCTTCACGTCATCCACGGTGATGGGATAGCGCTCCCCCGCCGCAGGCGCTGGCGTTCCCTCGGTATCGGGACGCGTGACGGCAATCTCGCTCGCAAGCTCGAGCGTCGTGAGCGCCGAGCGAGCGTCACCCGCTGCCAGCGTGCAAATGGTCTTGACCGTATCCTCATCGGCCGAGAACTTTCCGTTCAAGCCCTGTGGTGCCTCGAGCGCACGCTCAATAAGCGTGGCGATATCCTCATCCTTCAGATGTTCAAGCTCCACCACGCGCCCGCGCGACAACAGTGCCGAGTTGACCTCAAAGTACGGGTTCTCTGTCGTAGCGCCAATCATAATGACGGTACGGTTCTCAACTGCATGCAGCAGGGCATCCTGCTGCGATTTAGAGAAGCGGTGAATCTCATCGATGAATAGAATGGTGCGGCGGTCGTACGTATTCAGGCGCGTCTTGGCCTCATCAATCACGCGACGCAGGTCCTTCACGGTACCCGTGACGGCGCTGACCTCGACAAACTCGCTCTTGGTATGGTTGGCGATAATGTGGGCCAGCGTCGTCTTGCCCGTACCGGCAGGCCCGTACAGAATCACGCTCGAAAGCACGTCGTGCTCGATCGCGGCACGCAGCCATGAACCCTTACCGACGGCCTTTTGCTGGCCCACGTACTCGTCGAGCGAATTGGGTCGCATGCGCACCGCGAGCGGCGCATTTTTAAAGGAACGCTCGCGCGTCGAGGCAGAAAAAAGGTCGTCCATAGCCATCCCGTGCATCATTCAAAAACGTTTTCCACTAACAGTATACCGAATTAATACGAACTACCGTTCGTTAATATAGGTACGGTGCGGAAACTCCAGACCGGGGAACAGCTTGCTCGTCAGTTCGCAGAAATAACCGTCCGTCATGCTCGCGATATAATCCACCACGGCTTGATCCTTGTCGTCCTGCCAGGCATAGGTGCGATCGTAGTAGGAAAGCTGCTGCTCAATGCGCGAAATATGGTGCTTAAAGATGTACGAGGACTCGTCACTACTGTTTAGATCCCGCAGGCAACGGTCGTAGAGCTTTTCGAACGCCTCGCGCAGCTCCACCTCGGAATCGCCTTCGATACCGCCCTTGCTATAGATCTTCTCGTAGTTCTCGCGCTTGGCTCGGCGGATTTCCTCAAACAGGTCCTCGCTCATCTCGATGCGCGGCTTACCATAGCTGTGCTCAACGATATCGATGGAGGCATGCGTGAGGATCCAACTGTTGTAGGCACCGCCCCGGCCATCATCAAAAGCGTCGGGTGACAGCAGGCCCGCCGCGATCGCATCCTGACGGTCACGACCGACGTAGGCAAGAATATCCGAGATGCGAACGACGCAGCCCTCGAGCGTCATGGGACGCAGATGCCCAATTGCGCTATAGCCCGTGGCAATGCAATCCTCAACCGTCTGGTCAAACTGGTCAAAGGAGCTCATGTCCGAGAGCTCAAACACACGCTGCTCGTACTCGCCGTTATGGCATAGCACGCCGTCGAGCGTCTGGAGCGACACGTTGCGGCCGTACAGTGTGTCGAGCACGCGGACCGACTGCACGTTATGGAAAAAATAACGCCCCGTACGCTCATGATAGATATCGTTGAGGAAGCGCTCGCCGGCATGGCCGAAAGGCGTGTGTCCCAAGTCGTGACCCAGGCCAATCGCCTCGATCAGATCGCAATTGAGCCCTAGGGCGCGACCGATATCGCGCGCAATGCGGGAGACGAGCTGCACGTGCAAACCGCGGCGTGACAGATCGTCATTGCTACGGAAGCTAAAGACCTGCGTTTTGCCTGTATAACGGGTGTACGCCGGAAGATGAAGTATCTTTTCGGTATCGCGCATAAACGCCGGACGCATAAGCGTGCCTTTGTCGGCGGCGCGATCAATACGACGAATGACCTGATCGTCGTTGCAACGATACGGGTTGACATAGCCCGAAGCACGATCGGCGGCAATGCGCTCGACAAGCTCGGGCGACAACGCCGAGGGAATACGGTCCATGCGCGCCTTAATGACGGCCGTTTCTTGATTAGTTGCCATGGCATGCTCCTTAAGAAGGATGCGCAATCGGTTACAAAGTGCAGCCCACGACCTCGATTATGGCAAAAATCGGCACCAAAAACGGGAGCAATGGCAGGGAGCGTGATTTTGTGAAGAGGCAAGCGACGGCAAGGGTCAGGAGCGCAACCGCAAACGCGACAACGCCGCCCAGGGGATCGAAGGTACAAAGGGCAAAGAGTGCCTTGACGTCCCCCATGCCAATGCCAGGAGCGTGGCGAACTCTACGCCAGAGCGACTCGGTAAGCACAAGGCCAAGGTAGACGATGACCGCAAGACCGGCGTGGTCAAGCGCTGTGTTCAAACCGAGGTCGAGCCAAACGCCCGCCAACGCCGTCACGGCACATGCGCCGGCAAGCCCATTGGGAAACCGTCGCTCTCGGGCATCAATTGCCACGCCGGCAAAGATGCAAATCCAAAACGGGATATAGACCATCGGACTCCTCCTCGAGCTGCATCGCAAAAGCAAAAACCACCACAAAGGTGCCTGTCCCCTTTGCGGTGGTTTTGGTGGTGGTTATTTGGCGCCTTGCATGACCTCGTCAAGGGTAACGTTGACGGCGTGCTGCGTCGGCACCCAGTCGACCTTCAGGAACAGCGCGGCCACCGTGATGGGGATATAGCTGAACATAAAGATCGGGAAGGTAAACAGGTTAGTCACCAGACGCCACTTTTGCGCGCAGTGAATGTGCTTGTACTCAAAGATAGTCGTGAGCAGCGCCAGGATAAAGAAGGTCTGATACATCATGGCGAAGGTCATAATGAGCGAAGCGGCGCACGCCTGCATCTCGACTTCGGTAGCCAAGAAACCATGCGAAAGGCCACCCACAATCAAGAACGTCGCATTAGCGAGCATCGAGATCAGCGATAGCAGCATACCCGGGGCGATCGTCATGAACATGTCGTAGGCGGCAAAGCGATGATAGCGGAACGTCGACTTGACCAGATGCTTACCATAGGTAAAAAAGACCTGGTAGAAACCCTTGGTCCAACGCATACGCTGTTTCCAGGACGCCTTAAACGTCACGGGCTGCTCGTCAAAGAACTCCGCCGGCGCATAACCGATGCGAATGCCGTGAATGGCACAGAACGTGGTGAACTGGATGTCCTCGGTCAGCGTGTGGAACTGCCAACCGTGCATGCCCTCGATAACGCTTGACGAGATAAGGTAACCCGAACCCGAAACAGCGCAGGACGTCTTGCAGATATTACGCGCGTTGTTGAGGAAGCGCGCCTCGCGTAGATACCACGTGGCATTAGCTGCCGAGATCCACGAGCTGCCGAAGTTCTTGGAATTGCGATAGCTCGTGACCACATGGAAGCCCTGGTCAAAGGCATCATTCATCTTGGAAACGTAATCGCGGGAGATAACGTTATCGGCATCGAAGATAAAGTAGCCCTCAAACGTGTCGGGATACTCGTTGAGAATGCGGTCGAAGCCAAAGTCCATGACCCAGCTCTTGCCCTTGCGGGCCAGGTCATTGCGCTCGTAAACAATGGCACCGGCCTCGCGCGCGAGCTGCGCCGTGTTGTCGGTGCAGGCGTCGGCGACCACGAAAACCTCGATGAGCTCGGACGGATAATCCTGGTCCTTGATGGAGCGAACGAGGTTGGCGATCACGGCCTCCTCATTATGCGCCGCGATAAAAAAGGCATAGCGATGGAGTTTTTTGGCCTTGGGAGGCGCGACCTCGCCACGAAGAGCGCCAATGACAAAGAAGACCACCTGGTACAGAAAGCAGACCGTGAGCAGCGTGACGACAATCTGGTTGAAGATCACGATGGGTGTGTTGGTTTGTAAAAAGGCGAGCATGCAGGCTCCCAGCAACGCGTTACGTAAACAACCGTATATCTTACCGCAGGCTTACCGAGTTCAAGAAACCACCTAATACTGGCTAGGCTTCGAGAAGACCGAGCTGCGGAACAATTTCATCTCCAACGGCCGTGCGACCGAGCGAGCGCGGAGCCAGATCGTCGAGAACCGCAGCGAGATCCCACGGCAACTCGTCGCGGCACTCAATGCGCTCCCCCGTCACGGGATGGTCGAACGCCACGCGCCAGGAATGAAGGAACTGCCTGGTCAGGCCCTGGTCGGCGCGCGCATCGCACTTGCCGTAGAGTGGATCGCCCACGCAGGCGTGGTTGATATGACGCATATGCACGCGAATCTGGTGCGTGCGACCGGTAAACAGATGGCACTCAACGAGCGTATAACCATCGTCAAAGCGCGTGGAATCAAAGCGCTCGAGGACTTTAAAGGTCGTAATGGCCTGACGGGCAAAGGGGTCGTCCGAAACCGCCATCTTGACGCGGTCGCGCGTAGAACGGGCGATACCGGTATTGATGGTGCCCTCGTCCATGGCGATGTGCCCGTGGACAAGCGTGATATAGCGGCGGTCGAGCGTACGCGTGCGAATGAGATTTTGAAGCGCGCGCTGGGTGTCGTCGTCTTTTGCCGCGAGCATAAGGCCCGAGGTATCGCGATCCAGGCGATGCACGATCCCGGGGCGGTCCTCACCCTGTACGGTACCAAGATGGTCGATGCCGCAGTGGTAGACCAGAGCGTTCGCAAGGGTGCCGCTCTCGTGGCCATGGGCGGGATGGCACACCAGCCCGCGCTGCTTGGAGAGCACAATGAGATAGTCGTCCTCATAGCGAATATCGAGCGGGATGGCCTCGGGAATCACATCGGTGGGATCGTGCGGCTCGGGCAGGTCGACCGAGATGCGGTCACCGGCGCGTACGGCATACTTTTTTGACAGACAGGTCTCGCCATTGACACATACGGCACCGCCCTCAATCAG
>URAQ01000057.1 GCA_900545875.1 uncultured Collinsella sp. | reverse complement strand
GCCAAAGAGCGGGCGCGCGAGTTTGCCCTGGAGGCCATGGCAGAGGACCTGCGTCGCATGGAAGCGCTGCCCGGCAACTACTACAACTTCCATCCCGGTGCGCATGTGGGGCAGGGCTCCGACGCCGGCATTCAGATGATCGTCGACACCCTGTGTCAGGTGATGTTTGAGGGTCAGCAGACGACGGTGCTGCTCGAGACTATGGCCGGCAAGGGCACCGAGGTGGGCCGCAGCTTCGAGGAGCTGGCGCTCATCATCGAGGGCGTTGCCGGCAAACGCCCCGAGCTGTCGGCCAAGTTGGGCGTTTGCCTGGACACCTGCCATGTGAATGATGCCGGCTATGACATCGTCCACGATCTTGACGGTGTGCTCGACGAGTTCGATCGTGTGGTGGGTATCGAGCGCCTGCGCGCCGTGCATATCAATGACTCCAAGAACCCCTGCGGCGCCCATAAAGATCGTCACGAGTGCATCGGCAAGGGATACCTTGGCAGTGAGGAATTTGGTGGAGGTATGCAGGTTATGCAGAATATTGTATCGAATGGCCACTTGCGTTCGCTGCCGTTTATTTTGGAGACTCCGAACGAACTTGCAGGTTATGCAGCTGAAATTAGACTATTAAGGTCATTGCAGCAGTAATGACTGTCACAAAGTAGAGTATTCCATTCACGTTATGGGTTTGTTTCAATCAGTTTTCTCATTGCAGATTCGTAATTCCGGGTGCATAATAGCCAACAGTTTTTGCAGACCTCTGAATCAAACGAGGTCACCGGAAGGAGACTGATTATGAAGCTGAAGAAGCTTGGCGCATTTGCCGCCACGGGTGCTATGGCGCTCGCCCTTGCTCTGACGGGCTGCGGTTCGTCCAACGCCACCTCTGGTTCTGATGCCGGTTCCAGCAGCTCTGACGACGCTAAGGTCGAGAAGGTCGACGGCTCCAAGGAGTACGCGCTCGTCAAGGACGGCACGCTGACCGTCGGCACCTCTGCCGAGTACGCGCCGTTTGAGTACAAGGATGACAACGGCGACTACCAGGGCTTTGACCTTGAGCTCATCAAGGCTATCGGTGACAAGCTGGGCCTGGATGTCGAGTACGTCAACAATGACTTTGACACGCTGGTTCCGGGTGTCGCTTCGGGCGCCAAGTACGACGTCTCCATCGCGGCTATCACCGACACGCCCGAGCGTGAGAAGGAAGTCACTTTCTCCGATTCCTACTACATGGACGATCAGGCTATCGTGACCAAGGTCGATAACACCGACATCACGGCCGACAACTACAGCGAGAAGCTCAACAACGCCGACGCTACCATCATCGTTCAGTCTGGCTCGACCGCCGAGTCTTTTGCCCAGGAGAACTTCCCCAAGGCCAAGATCGTCCCCTACAAGGACGCCACCGAGTGCTTCAGCGCCCTGCAGTCCGATAAGGGCGACGCCGTAGTCACCAACCGCTCCGTTGCCAGCCAGCTGACCGCCGAGCAGTTCAACACCTGCCAGACCATCAAGCAGATCAGCACCGGCGAGGAGTACGCCATCGCCATCAACCAGGGCAACACCAAGCTCAAGGACGACATCAACCAGGCCATCAAGGACCTGACCGACGACGGTACCGTCGACGCCCTCATGGCTAAGTACAACATCAAGTAAAATAGCTACTTGATTGCGCGCGGGCCCTTTCCGTTTTGGCGGAGAGGGCCTTTGCGCTTCTCTTGACGGAGAGCTTTTCCGTCTCGTTTTGCCGGCAACTTCTACGATAGGAGCCACCTTGTCTCGACTGAACAAAGGGGCCGCGGAGCAGCGTTTTCCACTGCCCTCGATGCTCCAAAAGCTGGCCTGTGCCCTGGCTGTGGCGCTCGCCCTGGTATGCGCGGGGGCCTGCGTGCCCACGACCGCCCAGGCGCTTGAGACCGCAAAGATTACCGCCCGACCCAATACCGGTTCGGGTAGCGATGTGGTCGGCGGCACCGAGACGCGCATCACTTGGGAAGTTCAGGCCGATGCCGACGAGGAGCTGAGCGGTCTTTCGCTGACGTTTGTCGACGGCACGACGTTTGGTACCGATGACACGCGATTGACGATGCTCTCGGGCGAGGACCTCATGGATCGTACGCCCATGAAGCCCACGTGCAAGGCTGACGGCCAGACGCTCAAGATTGACTTTGGCGAGACGGCGCCTGCCGGCGGTTATTTCCGCGTCGAGGTTTACGGTGTGACGTTTCCCGTCGAGGGCGGCGATGAGGCCTTTAGCGGCACCTATACGCTCGCCGACGGTTCGACCAAGAAGATCTCCAAGATTCCGTCGGTGGAGATCAAGGGCGTGACGGCCTTCGATAACTTCCTGGCCGACCTTAAGGAGCAGCCGTGGGTCGAGGCGTGGAACTCCAATATGTTTCTGCGCCTGTTCTTAAACCCGGTCATTTTGGTCCAAAGCCTGCCGATCGTCTTTAAGGGCTTCCTCATGTCGCTCTCGATCGTGCTCGTGGCGTTTCCGCTGGCAATTCCCTTCGGTTTTGCCCTGTCGCTCATGCGCATCTCTAAGTCGCGCATCCTGCGCTGTCTTGCCGGCATCTATGTGAATATCATTCGCGGTACGCCGGCGTTCCTGCAGATCTATATCGCGTTTTTCGGTCTGCCGCTGGCCGGTGTCAAAGTGGACGACTATGTCTTGGGCGTCATCGTCATGGCCATGAACTCGTCTGCCTATCTGTGTGAGATCTTCCGTGCCGGTATTCAGTCGATCCCCAAGGGCCAAAACGAGGCTGCTCGCTCTCTGGGCATGAATGCCTTCCAGACGCTGCTCTACGTTATGATTCCGCAGACGTTCCGCAATGTTTTGCCTACGCTGACCAGCGAGTTTATCTTGCTTTACAAGGATACGTCGCTGCTTGCCGCCGTGGGTGTGGTCGAGATCGTCATGAACGCCCGTACCATCGTGGCCACGACGGGCTCCATTACACCGTACGTGGTTGCCGCCCTGTTCTATCTGGTCATCACCCTGCCGCTCGCTCGCTTGGTGAGCGGTCTTGAGGCAAGGCTTTTGGGCACGACCGAGACCAAGAAGAAGCGTCCCGCCAAGAGCGCCGGACAGGTTGTCGCGACGCCTGCCGATCACATCGCCGGTCTGTAAGGAGGTCCTATCATGAGCGAAACCAATAACTCGAACGAGGTCGTCGTCAGCATCAAGAACCTCCAGAAGGCCTTTGGCGATAACGTGGTCCTGCGCGATATCGATCTGGATGTGCACAAGGGCGAGGTCGTCGTAGTCCTGGGTCCTTCGGGCTCGGGCAAGTCGACGATGCTTCGCTGCATCAATCGTCTGGAGCATCCCACGAGCGGCTCGATTGTCGTTGAGGGCGTGGACGTGTGCGCCAAGGGCGTCGACCTTAACAAGGTACGTACGCATCTGGGTATGGTGTTCCAGCAGTTCAATTTGTTCCCGCACCTGTCAGTCAAAAAGAACGTCATGCTCGCGCAGCAGAAGGTGCTCAAGCGCAGCAAGGAAGAGGCCGAGAAGATTGCCGTCGAGGAGTTGACCAAGGTCGGTCTTTCCGAGCGCATCGACTTTATGCCGAGTCAGCTTTCGGGCGGTCAGCAGCAGCGCGTGGCCATCGCCCGCGCCCTGTCGATGAATCCGCACGTGATGCTCTTTGACGAGGCTACGTCGGCGCTCGACCCTGAGCTCGTGCGCGACGTCCTGGGCGTCATGCGCGACCTGGCGCGCGACGGTATGACCATGATCGTCGTGACGCACGAGATGGGCTTTGCCCGCGATGTCGCCGACCGCGTCGTCTTTATGGCCGACGGTCAGATCGTGGAAACCGGCACGCCCGACGAGTTCTTCGACCACCCCCAGACCAAGCGCGCCCAGGACTTCCTCAACTCTATCAAGGGTCACTAACCCAATTGCCACGCGGGCAAATTCATCAGTAACGTTTGCTCCGCGCCACCCCTGTGCCATGTCCACCCGGATTCGAAAGCTACGCCCATGATCGGAACCCGCACCTCATCGTCCTACACTCCGCACGTCGACGTCGATCCCGCCGACCGTCCGCTCATCCTGGTCGCACCACGCTGGGAAGAAGCGAAACCCTATTTGAGCGAGACGCTCTCCCCCAACGAGGAAATCGCAAGTGTCTTTGTCGATGCCATCCTTGCCGCCGGTGGCCTGCCGCTGCAGATGTCTATTACCGAAGACGTCGATGTTATCCGTCATTACGTGGAAATCGCTGACGGTATCGCTATTCCCGGCGGCCCGGACGTCAACCCCAAACGCTGGGGCGACGAGCGTCCTTACGACCCCACGCTGTGCTGCGAGATTCGCGACCGTTTTGAGTTTAAGCTGGTTAACGAGGTGCTTCGCGCCAAGAAGCCGCTCTTTACCACCTGCCGAGGCACGCAGCTGCTCAATGTCGCCACCGGCGGCACCCTGTGCATGGACGTGCCGAGCCTGGGTGCGCGCGAGGGCCGCACGCAGTGGCGCCATACCCACGTGCTCAACGATCCCGTGCACCCCGTCGAGGTCGTGCCGGGCTCGGTGCTGGAGCGCGCGGTTGGCGGGCACAGGCTGATCCAGACCAACTCGGCACATCACTGCTGCGTCGACCGTCTGGGCAAGCACACGCGCCTGGTGGCGCAGGCAACCGATGGCGTGCCCGAGTGTATCGAGGTCGAGGGCCAGCCCTTCTGCCTGGGCGTGCAATGGCACCCCGAGTACACCTGGCAGACGCTCGAGACCGACTTTAACCTGTGGAAGTCGTTTGTCGAGGCAGCGGCCAAGGTAAAGCAGGCCCGTTAGTTCGCGAACCACACAGGCTTAAACCTTCCATGCCAGGGGGGCGGACACCAGCCACGGTGCCCGCCCCCCTGAATTTGATATGCGCGGTCCACTAGCCCGTCAGGCAATTTCAATCACTTCATCGCATGCCGAAATAAGCACAGGGTCGTGCGTAGCGATGACCGTGATATGTCGCCCCTTTCTTTCCTTAAGGATTTCGATAAACGCCTGCTTGCTTTGGCTGTCAAGTGCAGATGTCGGCTCATCAAACATCATCACGTCCGGGTTTTTCAGCAGCTGGCGAATAATCGCTATTTTCTGTTTTTCCCCTCCTGAAATATTGTTCTGCCTATCGTCCAGCTCAACATCAAGTCCACCACTTGAATCGACCATCTTTTTAAGCCCCATTCTCTCAATGAGGCTCTCAAGGTCACGCTCTTCAGCGCTTCTGCAGCAAAGAGTTAAATTGTCCCGTATCGACCCTTCGGTCAGGGGCGGCTCCTGCTCCGTAATCCCGATATTGCGCTTTCGCAGCGCATAACGGTCCAGAGAGCTCAGGGGCTTGCTGTTAATCCAAATATCACCCTTGCAGTTTTCTGGATCGCAACCGCTTATCACATCCAGCAGCGTGCTCTTACCGGAACCGTTCGACCCAACGATTGCGTATACCTTTCCTTTTTCTAAAGAAGCCCGAATGTCTCCGAACGCGGTCTTTACAGACCCCGGATAGCTATATGCCAGCTCGGAACAGTTCACCTCGTAAACATCATCGAGGATAATGTCCCCGTTTGAGTCCTCGGGCATGTCCAGCAAGCGCCGCAAACGCTCGTAGGATACCTTTGACGTTTGATAGTCCTTGCCCAGCGCAAGGAAGAATTCAATAGCCGAAGAATAATAGGAGTAATAGCTTAGCGCCGTCATAAGATAGCCGGGCAGCAAATTGCCGTCGAGAACTTCCTTTGCGCCCAGGATCAAGATTCCACCCTGTGCCAAAGATGTGACGGCAGTGTTGGCAAACGTAAAGGTCGCATTAATTTGCTGGTTCTGATAAACGAAACGATATAGCTCTGCAAAAGAGTGCTCAAGCCTTTGCTTGAAAACCTCGAATAGAACATGTCTGCGGATAAATTGTGCGTTGCTAAGCTGCTTCTCCAGATCGGAAAAGAATCGAGCCTCCTGCTCTTGAGCCTCGAAACTTCTTGCGAACAAACACTTTTTGAAAAGCGAATAGACCGCGCCACCTATTATGCCCAGAGCCATACACAGCATTGCCAGGTGACCGTTTATGGTCGCCAGGACAACAAACACCACAAGCAACGTCACTATATTGCTCACGCTTTGGACACTTGCGTTTATAACAAATATCACCAAATCGTTAGCGTCATGATTAATCTGTTGGTTGTAATAGGAGGCATCAAAATTAGAAAAGAAGGCCCGTGGTAGCCTTTGAACGTGACTTATCACCTCTTCATTCAATGCAAATCCCACATGTGTTTGCAGATCGACATAGACCAGCTCACTGACGCAATTCAAACCGGCTCGCATAATACCCAGCGCTGCTATCTCAGCGCCGATGGCGATTGCGCTTTCCCCATCTCGCGCGACACCGACAAAGTTGTTGACCAGTTGCCCCGTCAGAAAAGGAATTGCGAGACCAACCACAAGCGAGAGCAGGCACATTAGAAGATAGGTTATATACTTTGGATTCTTGATTATTGTTCTTGCGCAGAGATTAAACATGAGCTGAATCCAGTTCCGAAAGCAATCGCTGAGCCTTCTCGGTCAAAATCATTCGTTGGCGCACCTGATACCTTTGAGATACGCACTGTTTTGACCCTCCATGAAGAGCGTGATTAGGGCAACCTCCCATGCATGAGGGATAGGCAAAACACTCTTCACACTCATGATCGCTCGGCTCATAGTTTAGCCATTGGACCAGCTGAGCATTCATCCTCGGCCCTTCGGCAAGTGTGCCGACGGAGCGTTCACGCATCCCGATTTCATCCCAACATTTATAAAGGTAGCCCTCCGGATCCACTACAAATGACCCTGCACAAACAGCGCCACATATAGCCGGATTAAAGCGCACCGTCAGGTCAACGTAGAACCCCCTATCAACGGCATGGCTATAAAAGTCCAGCTCTTCCTCAGAAAATGCCTCCATCGAAAACAACTACTGTCGCTTGGGCACGTATCATTGATATTGTCGACAGGCGCTAGGTAGAATCCCACCTTGTTTTTAAGGCCCTTTTCCTCGAGCGCATCCAGCAAATCGCCAGCACCGACAATGTTATGGGCATCGACATTGCACCTGATAGAAATATCTAACAGATGGGTGACTTTAGAAACGTTGTCTAGAATCGCATCGTATGTCGGCTGTCCGTTCCGCAAGATTCGCCGGGAATCATGATCTTGTCGAGAACCGTCCAAAGTCACCTGAGCCATCTTGACGTCACAAGCCGCGAGAGCCGCAGCCACTTCTGGCGTCAGAAGATACCCATTTGTGACAATGGATGCTGCATAGGAACACTCCGGATTAAGGACCCTGTTAGCGCCGGGCGATTTTAGCCGCTAATAGTCAAACTATTTTGACCAATCCCGGTCACCGAATAATGGCCACCGTGCCTCCCCGCCGCTACTACGCTGGTGGTGCCAACACGCCGGCGTTAGGAGGACCATTGAGGTGAACGAGAGACACGATGACCTACAGGAGATTATAGACGCGGCGCTCCGGGAGATGGCCGCGGAGGAGGGCGACGGGTTCGACCCGCAGGCATGCAACCTCGCGGAGTTCTGCAGGAGGACGGGGCTCACCCGCTCCCGCGCGAGGACGGTCAGGGCCCACGGGTTCAGGGCCCTGCCCCACGGGAACAGCGGGAGGAGGGCCGCGCCGGGCGTGCTCGCCGGCCACACCGGCCTGGTGGACGACCTCCTGCGGAAGGGCGTCACCAACTCGCAGGTGATATTCGAGCGGCTGCTCGGCCAGGGCTACGCCGGCGGCCTCACCACGGTGAAGACCTATATCGCCGCGCACCGGGACCTCGTGCCCGCGAAGAGGCGGCAGGTGGCCCCGCAGGGCTGCCGCGGGCAGCGCTTCAGGACGGCGCCCGGAGAGGCCTACCAGATGGACTGGGGCTTCGTCGCGGTCGAGCGCCCCGGCGGCGAGCGGGCGCGGATCGCCTGCTTCGCCATGGTCTGCCACCATTGCGGGGGCGCCCACGTCGAGTTCTTCCCGAACGCGCGCCAGGAGAACCTCCTCATCGGGATGCTGCACGCGTTCTCGGCGCTGGGCGTGCCCGCGACCGTGCTCACCGACAACATGAAGAGCGTGGTCGTCCGCCGCGATGCCGACGGCCGGCCCGTCTGGCAGGCCGACTACGCCGAGTTCATGGGCGTCGTCGGCTTCCGCACCAGGCTGTGCAGGCCGCGCCACCCCTATACGAAGGGCAAGGTGGAGAGGCTCGTCCGCTTCGTGAAGGGGAACTTCCTCGCGGGAAGGTCCTTCACCGACCTTGACGCCCTCAACCGGGAGGCCGCCCTCTGGTGCGCCGAGCAGGGAGGCCGCCGGCGGCGCCCGGCGGCATGCGTCCCGATGCGCGAGCACGAGGCGGCGTGCTCGGCGAACACCAGGCCGCTCGAGGTCACGGCCGAGGTCGAGCGGTACCTGTGCCCGCGCCGGAAGATCTCCTTCGACGGCTTCGTGAGCTTCGAGGGGCACCGCTACGGCGTGCCCTACTGGTACGTCCGCCGCGAGTGCAGGGTGAGCCGGGAGGGGCGCGTGGTGCACATATACAGCGACGACCTCTCCCGCGAGCTCGTCGCCCACGCCGTCGGCACCGGCGCCGACAGCTGGTGCGAGGGGCAGTGGGAGACATCGCCGGCGCAGCCCGAGGAGCTGCCGACCCAGCCGGTGGGGACCGTGGTCGAGCAAATCGCCCCGCCCAGGACGAAACCCGGTTTCGAGAGGTTCGACTTCGGGAGGGCCGAATGATGGCGGGCGCGGGGGCGAGCCCCTACGAGCTCGCGAGCGACGCCGCGTCGAGGCTCGGGATCGCCGTCGGGG
>URAQ01000056.1 GCA_900545875.1 uncultured Collinsella sp. | reverse complement strand
ATATCTTCGATGACAGTTTTTCGGCCCTGGACTTTAAGACCGATGCCGCCCTGCGTCATGCGTTGCAAGACGAGACGCGTGACGCTGCGGTGCTCATCATCGCGCAGCGCATCTCGACGATCTTGCACGCCGACCAGATCGTCGTGCTCAAGGATGGCGAGGTTGTGGGCTTGGGCACGCATGGCGAGCTTATGGAAACCTGCGAGGTGTACCGCGCCATCGCGGAATCGCAGATGAAGGGAGGTGAGTAGCATGACCGAGGAGCTCAAGAAGCAGGGCGGCGTTGATGACGCCGCTGCCGCGGTACTGGTCGAGGAAACGGCTGCCGTGGCACCCGAGCTGGATGACGCCGCCAAGGCTGCAGCCGAGCGCGAGGCTCGCCGCCAAGCGCTCTACGAGGAAAACGAACGTGCCGAGGACGAGCGCGCCCGCGCCGAGGCAGAGCGTATGCGCGACGTGGACGATGAAGACGAGGACGAGACGCCTCGAGATACCTGGGCGACGGTGCGCCGCCTGTGGAGCGAGGCTGCCGGCGACCATTGGCGCTTCTATATCGTGTTCGCGAGCATTGTGTTCTATGCCATCTTTAACACTGCTGCGCCGGCATATAGCGCCCGCGTGATCGATGAGCTGTGGAGCCACATTCAGGTGGCGTTTGCCAACGACACCACCTTCAACATCACCTGGGAGAACTGCGGCAGGACCATCTTCATCTACTTTATGATCTGGACGGCCGCTGCCTCGTTCTACGCGCTCCAGAGCTTTTTGATGTCGAGCGTTGCCGAACGCCTCAACCTGTGCCTACGCAACCGCATCGCACAAAAGCTCAACCGTCTGCCGCTCGCCTATTTTGACGCGCATCGTCCCGGCGAGGTCGTCAGCCGCGCGACCAACGACCTGGACAAGATGTCCGAGAGCATGCAGCGCGGATTGCTGCAGCTGCTCGTGTCGATCGGCACGGTTGTTGGTGCTGTGAGCGTGATGTTCGTGTTCAGCGTGCAGCTTACGCTCGTCTTTCTGTTCTTTACGGCACTGTCGCTGCTGGTGACGAAGGTCGTCTCGCGCCGCACACACGATGTGACGGGCGAGCGCCAGGAGTGGGTGTCCAGGATTACGAGTGCGGTCGAGGAAGGCTATTCGGGCCGTCTGGTGATCCGCGCGTTTAACCGCGAACGTCAGAGCTCCGCTGAGGTGCACGAGGCTTCGAAGGAACTGGCTCGTGTGAGCACCAAGGCCGACTTTATGATCAATGCCGTCGGCCCTGCGGTGCGCTTTATCGGCCGTTTGGCGCAGATTGTGATCGCGCTGGTGGGCTGCAGCATGCTGGTTGCCGGTCACATGACCGTCGGCGTGTTCCAGGCGTTCTTCCAGTTTATCTACGAGGCGTCCGAACCCATGACGCAGCTGTCGTTTACCTTCAACTCGCTGCAGAGCGCGCTGGCGAGTGCAGAGCGCGTGTTCGACCTGCTCGATGAGCCCGAGATGGAGGCCGATCCGCTGCCGGACAAGGCCGCCAAGCTGCCGGGTCGCGTGGAGGGCCGCGTCTCCTTTGAGCATGTGCGCTTTGGTTATTCGCCCGACAAGCCGCTTATGCGCGACGTGTCGTTTACCGCCGAGCCGGGCCAGAAGATTGCCGTGGTGGGAACCACGGGCGCAGGCAAGACGACGCTCATCAACCTGCTCATGCGCTTCTATGAGATTGACGGCGGGCGTATTACGCTCGACGGCGTGGATACGAGCCGCATGGACCGCGGCGAGCTACGGCAGCAGTTTGGCATGGTGCTGCAGGACGCCTGGCTGTTCGACGGCACGATTGCCGAGAATATCGCCTACGGCTGCCCCGAGGCGACGCGCGACGAAATTGTGGCCGCCGCTCGTGCCGCGCAGGTCGACTTCTTTGTGCGCACCATGCCGCAGGGCTACGACACGCGCGTGGCCAACGATGCCGAAAGCATCAGCCAGGGCCAGCGCCAGTTGCTGACCATTGCGCGCGTGCTGCTCAACAACCCGGCGATTCTCATCCTGGACGAGGCGACCTCAAGCGTGGATACGCGTACCGAGCTTGCCATCGGCCGCGCCATGGACGCGCTCATGCGCGGGCGTACGAGCTTTGTGATCGCGCATCGCCTGTCGACGATCGTGGATGCCGACCTGATTCTGGTCATGGATCATGGCAACATTATCGAGCAGGGTACGCATAAGGAGCTGCTGGCTGCCGAGGGTGCCTACGCCGACCTCTATCTGAGCCAGTTCGCATAATGTGACAAAGGGGCAGTCCCACATGTCACATCGAAAAGAAGGCGCGCTGGGGGATTGATTCCCTGGCGCGCCTTCTTACGTTGATGCCGATGTCGTTTTGTGCCGCTTGCGTTCCTAGCGTTCGTCCACGAGCTTTGCGACGAGGGCTTTGAGCTCGGCCACCTCTCGCTCGAGTTCTTTGACGCGGCGGGCGTTCTCGGTGATGCCTTGGCGGTTGAGGGCGCTCTGCTCGGCGGCATCGTCGGGCATGTACTCGCGATGCTGCTTGGCATCGAAGCTCTCCTCGAACACGCGGCAGCCGTTGCGCTTGATGATGCGTCCCGGCACGCCCACGACGGTGCAGTTGTCGGGCACGTCCTTGACGACAACCGAGTTGCCGCCGATCTTGACGTTGTTGCCGATGCGGATGTTGCCGAGCACCTTGGCGCCCGTGCCCACGGTGACGTTGTTGCCCAGGGTGGGGTGGCGCTTGCCGGTCTCGTTGCCGGTGCCGCCGAGCGTGACGCCCTGGTAGAGCACGCAGTTGTCGCCCACGATGGTGGTCTCGCCGATGACGACGCCCATGGCATGGTCGATAAAGAAATGCTTGCCGATCTGTGCCGCGGGATGAATCTCGACGCCGGTGATGTGGCGGGTGATTTGCGAGAGCACGCGGGCGAGCGAGCGATGACCGTGCTCCCAGAGCCAGTGCTCGGGCACGTGGTTCCACTTGGCGTGCAGGCCAGGATAGGAAAGGAAGATGACCAGACCGTTTTGTGCAGCGGGGTCTTGCGCCTGGACGGTCTTGATATCCTCGCGAATGGTATTGATAAAGCTCACCGGCCGCCCTCCCTTAGCGCCATGGCAACGCGATTCAATAAAGTATAGCGATTTGCTAGGGATTAAAAAGGACAATCTTGGCGGCTTTGCGCTACAAGTGTCAGTTATGCAAACTTGCTGGTAATGGAGTCATGCTTTTGTGGGGTTGCGCACGAGGGGGCACCGCAACCGTATACTGGTCAACTTGGACGTATCCGCGCCCACAACTGAGAGGTTTTACTTCATGGGTTTCATCAATTTTATTGCCGAGCTGCTTAAGGACCCGCGCACCGCGATCGCCAGCTGGATCGCCGCCGGCCCGCTTATGGCCTACGGCTGCGTGTTCCTGATCATCTTTATCGAGACGGGCGTGGTGTTCTTCCCGTTCCTTCCCGGTGATTCGCTGCTGTTCGCCTCGGGTTTCTTTGCCCACAACGGCGGCTTTAACATCGTGGCGCTTCTGGCCACCGCATGGGCCGCTGCCATTTTGGGCGATCAGTGCAACTTTATGATCGGTCACTTCTTTGGCCGCAAGATCATCGCTTCGGGCAAGGTCAAGGCCATGACGCCCGAGCGCATCAAAAAGTCCGAGGACTTCTTGGACAAGTGGGGTCACCTGGCCATCTTCCTGGGTCGCTTCTTCCCGTTTATCCGCACCTTTGTGCCCTTTATCGCTGGCATGGGCGGCATGCACTGGCGCAACTTTGTCGTCTTTAACGTGCTGGGCGGCATTACCTGGTCGACGGTCTTTACGCTGCTGGGCTACTTCTTTGGCGGCATTCCCTTTGTGCAGGAGCACTTTGAGCTGCTGATTATCGGCATCGTTGCCGTGTCGATCATCCCGACCGTGGTCGGTCTGGTTAAGGCCAAGCTGGGTAAATAGAACGCCTAGCTCGAGCCAGCGCGCAGACCGTACAGTTGAGGCCCGTCACCGCTTACGGTGGCGGGCCTTTTTGCTTCGGTCAAATGAAAATACTTTAGTTAGTTAAAGAAAAACGTTTTATCCGACGCGCGTGCGGAGTACAATCTCGTGCATGCGAATCGACGTGCCATCGGCTTTGATGCTGCTCGCGTGTCCCGTCCGGCTCTACGCTCCGGGCGTGCGACGTTGCGACGCGGTCGGCCTCGGTCCTTGCGTGCGGGTTCGCGAGTATGCAACTGTGTATGTAAGGAGCGACATATGACTGTCGAGAAAAAGGATATCGATTGGGGTAGCCTCGGCTTTGGCTACATGAAGACCGATTACAGCTACGAGGCCCATTGGAAGGACGGCGAGTGGGACGAGGGTGGCCTGACCACCGACCACACCCTGCATGTCTCCGAGTGCGGCGGCATCTTCCATTACTGCCAGGAGGTCTTTGAGGGCCTGAAGGCCTACACCGCCGAGGACGGCAGCATCGTCTGCTTCCGTCCCGACATGAATGCCGAGCGTATGTACAACTCTGCGCAGCGCCTCGAGATGCCCCCGTTCCCCAAGGACAAGTTCGTTGAAGCCGTCAAGCAGGTCGTTTCTGCCAACGCCGCCTGGGTTCCGCCCTTCGGTTCCGGTGCGACCCTGTACGTGCGTCCGTTTATGATCGGCTCCGGTGACGTGATCGGCGTGGCTCCCGCTCCTGAGTACACGTTCCGCATCCTCGTGACCCCGGTCGGTCCGTACTTTAAGGGTGGCCTCAAGCCCGTCAAGCTGCGCGTTTCCGAGTACGACCGTGCCGCACCGCACGGCACCGGCAACATCAAGGCCGGCCTGAACTACGCCATGTCCCTTAAGCCCACGATGGAGGCCCATCGCGAGGGCTATGCCGAGAACCTGTATCTCGACTCCGAGTCCCGCACCTATGTCGAGGAGACCGGTGGCGCCAACGTCCTGTTCGTGAAGGAGGACGGCACGCTCGTCGTTCCGCAGTCGCACACCGACTCCATCCTGCCCTCTATCACCCGTCGTTCGCTCGTTCAGGTTGCTCAGGACCTGGGCATGACCGTTGACCAACGTCCCGTCGAGTGGGCCGAGGTCAAGGCCGGTACCTTTGTCGAGTGCGGTCTGTGCGGCACCGCTGCCGTCATCTCCCCGGTGGGCGAGATTGACAACAAGGTCTATGGCGCCGACGAGACCGTGACCTTCCCGGCTGGCTACACCGAGATCGGCCCCGTGATGAAGAAGCTCCGCGAGACCCTGACTGGTATCCAGTCCGGTGCTGTCGAGGACAAGCACAACTGGGTTTACACCGTCGCGTAAGCTGTCTTAGCTGTCCGGCCCGAGGGCAACCTTCCTTTCCGGCGCGTCCTCGGACATGAAAGAACCTCCGCTGCGCACTTCGTGCGGCGGAGGTTCTTTCGTCCTGCGGAGTGCGCCGGAAAGGAAGGTCGCGCTTTTGTTTTGGTTCGCGCCATGTGGGGGTGGTGGCGACGTGCATTTTTGCGAGTATTCTGCAATCGAAGGCCCCTGCATACCGACCTCGGGCAAAAAATCGGGAGTTCTCGATGTTTTCTACGGATGATGGTCGGGGTTATGGGCTGACAGCGTTTGATTTGCAGGGATATTCGCGGTCTTTGGCACTTATCGTGGCGCCCGAAGCTCTTGGTTATGTTGAATACTCCTGAAAATGCACGGCGCTTAGAGGGGGACCTTCGCGAAAAAGGAAACCGCCCCGTCGAAGTATGCATTCGACGGGGCGGTTTATGCATTTGGCCGATTAAGGATGTACTGCCAAACTACTAGAACTTGACGGTCGGGGCCTGGCGGGCTGCTTCGGCGGCCTCGAAGCCCTGGCGCTCCTTAAACTGAAAGATGCCGGCAAAGATGACAGCCGGGAACGTCTGAATGGCGTTGTTGTAGCTGAGCACGCAATCGTTGTAGCTCTGGCGTGCGTAGCTAATCTTGTTCTCGGTATCCTCGAGCGATGCCTGCAGCTGCGTAAAGTTGGTGTTTGCCTTAAGATCGGGGTAGGCTTCGGCTACGGCGAAGAGCTGACGCAGCGCACCGGTCAGCACGTTGTCGGCTTCCATCTTGGCCTCGGGCGTGGTGGCCTTGACGGCGGTGTTACGCGCGCTGATCACGGCGGAGAGCGTCTCCTGCTCGTGCTTGGCGTAGCCCTTGACGGTCTCGACCAGGTTGGGGATCAGGTCGTTGCGGCGCTGCAGCTGCGTATCGATGTTCTGCCAGGCGTTATCGATGCGGTTACGCTTGGTGACCATGTTGTTGTAGATGCCGGCGATGGCGCAGACAATCACAATGACAACAACGATGCCGATGATGACGGTAATCATGATGTCTCCGTTTCGAATGGCCGCGGCGGCATGCGCCAGCTGCCGTTGGTATAACGCTACTAGTATACCCGCAACGTTTTGCCGTGCCGAACTTTCCGGCAAGCGTTGTGTTTTCGGCGGGGTCGGTACCGGGGCAAAGCGCGCGAGGTACAGGTGTAAGATATGCGACAGATTGACGAGTGTTGTCTTTGCCCCGAGGATGGCGATACCAGTGGACCTTCGCATTAAGAAAACCTACCGCGCCCTGTTCGATGCCTTCACCGAGCTTCTCGAGGAGCATTGTTTTGAGGACCTGACGGTTGCCATGCTGTGCGACCGCGCCATGATTCGCCGCACGACGTTCTACAAGCACTTTCGCGACAAGAACGATTACTTTGCCTTTTATATCGATGAACTCATGTCGGGCTTGCCGCAAAAACAGCCCGATGAGGCCGGCGCAGTGTCTGCCGAGGACGTGCGCGCGCTTCGGCACGCGATTTTGGACGATGCCATGGATTTAATTCTGGCGCACGAGCAGCTCATGGATAACATTTTGGCAAGCAGCATGTCGGGCATGTTGACCAACGTTATTTGCGACCGTATTGCCCGCTCCATCCGCGAGCGTGTGATGAACGTGCTTGCCGAGGATGCCCTGGCCCCCGTGTCACTCGAGACGACGTCTGAGTTTGTCGCCGGCGGTATTATTCGACTTTTCACGATATGGTGGGAATCGGGCCACGATCTTGAGCGTCGACCTGAGATAGCCGACGTGGTCGATGCACTGTTTGAGCGGACCATGACACCGGTGAATCACTAAAGTGGCGGAGAGAGGGGGATTCGAACCCCCGGAACGCTCTCGCGCTCAACGGTTTTCAAGACCGCCGCATTCAACCGCTCTGCCATCTCTCCGTGAGTCGTAATGATAGCATCGTTTTGAATTTGCAACAGGGAAGGCGAACGATGACGATCACCGAAATCGACGAGAAGTTCATGCGCGAGGCGCTGGCGGAGGCGCGAGCCGCCGCGGCGGTGGGCGAGGTGCCCATCGGAGCCGTAGTGGTGCGCGACGGTGAGATCGCCGCGAGGGCGCACAATCGGCGCGAACTCGACCAGGACCCTTCGGCTCATGCCGAGTTTGCGGCCGTGTGCGCCGCTGCCCAGGCGCTCGGTCGCTGGCGCCTTTCCGACTGTACGGTCTATGTGACGTTGGAACCCTGCTGCATGTGCGCAGGCCTTATGGTTAACGCGCGCGTGGGGCGCTGCGTGTATGGCGCGAGCGACGCCAAGGCGGGCGCGTTGGGATCCCTATACGATTTGAATGCCGACTCGCGCCTGAATCATCGGTTTAACGTGACGGCTGGGGCCTTGGCGGATGAATGCCGTGAGCTGCTGAGTAGCTATTTTGACGGTCTGCGCGGAGCGGGCGGCGCTGATTGCGGCTGTGGGGCCGATCTTGAAGCACACGCCGCTCACGCCGCAGCGCTCGCGGGTGCCGAAGAGGATGCTGGCGCGGCGGTTGATTTTGGCCCCGTGCAGCGCCGGCCCCGCCGTGTGCTGCTGGCGATCGACTCCTTTAAGGGCAGCGTTTCGAGTGCGCAGGCGGAGGCGGCGGTTGCCGAAGGCGTGCGCCGCGTTTGGCCCGATGCCGAGGTGTGCACATTGCCGCTGGCGGATGGCGGTGAGGGAACGCTCGATGCCGTTGCCGCGTGCGGCGGTGAGATTGTGACCTGCGAGGTGGCAGGTCCCTTGGGCGACCGCGTGTCTGCCCGGATGCTGGTGGACGACGAGCGCGACTCGGCTGTAATTGAGATGGCCGAGGCGGCGGGTATTGGGTATTCACCCTGCACGGAGTCGACGGCGTTGGCGGCCACAACCTATGGCGTGGGCGAGCTGATGCTCCGTGCGGTTCGTGCCGGGGCAAAGACTATCTATATTGGCTTGGGCGGCAGCGCCACCAACGATGGTGGCGCCGGTATGCTGCAGGCGCTGGGCGCGCGCGTGGTCGATGATCAGGGCTGCGATGTCGCCCCCGGTCTTGCGGGCCTTGAACACGTGGCGAGTATCGATTTGACGTCAGCGCTGCAGGCTTTGGATGGCGCTCGTATCGTTGTGCTTTCGGATGTCGAGAATCCGCTCGTAGGGCGTCGCGGCGCGCTTGCGGTGTTCGGCGGACAGAAGGGCCTGCCGACGGATGCTGCCGAGGCGCTGAGCAGGTGCGACAGCTGGATGGTCGGCTACGGCCGCCTGCTCGATACGGCGATTGCCGGAGCTCGAGCCCAGGGTTTGTTGCGCACGCCCGAGGGCGCACGGACATTTGGCTCGGTGCTCGGCGTGCCCGGCGCGGGCGCTGCCGGTGGCTTGGGCGCGGCGCTGCTGGCGCTCGGTGCGAAGCTGCGCTCGGGTGTGGGGACGGTGCTCGATCTCGTGGGGTTTGACGAGCGCGTGCGCGATGTCGACCTGGTCATAACGGGCGAGGGCAATATGGATGAGCAGTCCGCTGCCGGTAAGGCGCCGGTGGGTGTGGCTCGTCGTGCGAAGCGATATGGCAAGCCGGTG
>URAQ01000055.1 GCA_900545875.1 uncultured Collinsella sp. | reverse complement strand
CACGGTATACCTGGGCGCCAGCGTCGGCAATGACCCGGCGTTTCTGCCTGCGGTGCAAGAGCTGGGCAACTGGATTGGCTCCAACGGGCACGCGCTGGTATACGGCGGGTCCAAATCGGGCCTGATGGGCGCGCTCGCCGATAGCGTACTCGAGGCAGGTGGACACGTGACGGGTGTTGAGCCGAGCTTTTTTATAGAGGCCGAGTTTCAGCACGACGGCATCGATGACCTCATCGCGACGAGCGATATGGCCGAGCGCAAGGCCAAGATGATTGAGCTCGGCGATGCGTTCATTGCCTTTCCCGGTGGGACGGGCACGCTCGAGGAGATTGCCGAGGTCATGTCCGCGGTGTCGTTGGGGCACCTGAGTGCTCCGTGCATCCTGTATAACCTTGACGGTTACTACAACGACCTCAAGGCGCTGCTCGGGCACATGATTGATAAGGGGCTTTCGAGCCCGAGGCGCCAGCAAGGCATCTACTTTGCCGACGATTTGCGCGAGATTGTCTCGATTATCAACGGATAAGTCTTGAGCCTGCCCCACTATGACTCCCAATGGTGCCGTTTGTGGCGCAGATGGTTGGCTTGTCTGGGCAACGCTCGCTCTACAATAAAACGTAATTATGTCGACTTTGACCGCGGGAGGACCCGATGGACAACCTTGCCAAACCCACAAACCGCGCGCTGTTTTTAGTTAGCGTTGCCGTGACCGGTGCGTTCGCAGGTGCCGCGGTCTGGCTGTTCTTTTTTGCGATGGAGCACGGTATCGACTATCTGTGGACCGAGATCCCCCACATGCTGGGCGCGGCGTCGCCCGAACTCGCCAGCGGCCCGTTCGGTTTTCTGCCGTATCCGTTTTTTGTCTGCCTGCTGGGCGGCCTGCTGATCGGTCTGTACGAAAAGCTTACGGGCACCAAGACCGACGACCTCAACCAGGTGATGGCTAAGGTTAAGCAAGATGGGCGCTACCCGTATGACAATCTGGGCAGGCTTTCGCTCGCGGCATTGCTGCCGCTGCTGTTTGGCGGAAGTATTGGACCGGAGGCCGGCCTGACCGGCGTTATCGCGGGTCTGTGCAGCTGGGTCGGCGACCGCATGCGCCGCTTTGGCGCCGAGTTTAGGGAGCTCACGCTGCTGGGCACCCAGGCCGCGCTGACGGCGCTCTTTACCGCGCCCGTCTTTGGCTTTGTGGCGCCGCTCGCCGGTAGCGCCGACGGCCAGGGCGAAGACGCCGACGATGGGTCCGCGTCCGGCGAGATCACCATCAAGCTGCCCAAGGCACAGAAGACTGTGGTCTACGGTATCGCGATCGCTGGCGGTCTGGGCACCTACCTGCTGCTTGGCCAACTTGTGGGCGGCGGCATGGGCATGCCCAGGTTCGAGGCCGCCGAGGTGGGCAACCTGGAGCTTGCCTGGCTCATCCCGCTGGCGTTGGTTGGCACCGTTTGCGGCTGGCTGTACTTTGTCTCGGAGCACGCGAGCGAGGCGCTGTCCCATGCAATAGGGGAGCGTCCTGTCGTCAAGGCCATGCTGGCTGGTCTGGCGCTCGCCATCTGCGGCACGGTCTTGCCCTACACCATGTTTGCCGGCGAGACCCAGGCCGATGTACTTATGGAGACCTACCTCACCATTCCCGCCGGCGTGCTTATCGCGACCGGTCTTGTTAAGGCCATGCTGACGCCCGCCCTCATCAACCTTGGTTGGCGCGGCGGCCACTTCTTCCCCGTTATCTTCTCGGGCGTAAGCCTGGGCTATGGCCTTGCCATCCTCACCGGCGCAGATCCGGTCTTTTGCGTCGCCGTCTGCACGGCATCGACGATGGGCGCCGTCATGCGCCAGCCTGTCATGGTTGTGGGCCTGCTGCTTATGTGTTTCCCACTCAAGGGTATCGTCTGCATGATTATCGCGGCCGTCATCGCCGCCGGCATCCCGCTGCCCAAGCCGCTGCGCAAGTAGCACGGTAGCGCGCAGTCAGTACAAACATCTCAAGTCCGGTGCGGGCGCTGTGTCACGGATTTGCGGGTGGACTGGATTTCGTTCGGTATCGGCGCTACTTCCAAATTGCAAGCGCGGCGGTGCCCAGTACGATGAGGGCGAGACCGATGGCGCTGCGGCGGGAGAGTTTTTCGTTGAATGCCAGGCGCGCAAATAGCACCGATACGACAATCGATAGTTTGTCGATCTGCACCACGACACTCACCTGGCCTGCAGCGATGGCATAGTAATAGAGCAGCCACGATGCTCCAGTCGCGATGCCCGATGTTGCGAGAAATGTGAGTTCGCGCCGGTCAACGTGCGCGACCTGCTCCAGTTTTCCCTTGGCTGCCACGATTGCCCATGCCATAACCAGTACCACGCAGGTGCGGATTGCCGTGGCCAGGTTTGACTCGACGCCTTCGATGCCGATCTTGGCGAGGACGGAGGTGAGTGCCGCGAACACGGCGGCGCCGAGGGCGTAAGCGAGCCAGGTTCGGTCTTGCTGCTGCTCGGGTTCGGCGGACTGCTTCTTCTCGATCATTAAAAACGTGCCGAGGGTGATGGCAGCGGTTCCCACGAGCTTAACCGCAAGGTTGCTCGTCTCGTCAAAAAGCGCGATGGCGACCAGCGCGGCGAGCACGGTGCTCATCTTGTCGACCGGTACGACCTTATTGACATTTCCGATGCTCAACGCCTTAAAGTAACAGATCCACGAAGCACCGGTAGCGAGTCCCGAGAGGACGAGAAAGAGCCAGGATCTGGGTTCGATGCTGCCAATGGTTCCAATGGATCCAGAAATGCCCGCCATTGCCCAGGCGAAAACGAGCACCACGCAGGTGCGAATGGCCGTCGCGACATCGGAGTCGGTCTGCTTGATGCCGCATTTGGCCAAGATGGATGTGATGCCGGCAAAGAATGCTGACGCAAATGCTGCGACAACCCACGACACGGGTGCGGTGCCTCCTTGGATAATGGGTTTATCCTGCGAGTTTTATGGACATGAGGATACCGCCCCACCATGAAGGTTTGATATGGCCGCGGCGAGACGGGGGTTATGTTCCGGGGAGCCATTTGGTGAAGGCTCGAATTGTCGATATGCTGTCGACTTCTCTTTGGTTTCCAAGATCTAAACGGCATGCTTCGAAGGGCGGCGGCGTTGTTGTTGCTTCGTCTTATCTAGTAAATGAGGTGGCGTGCAGCCCAAGCCCTTTGGCTGTCGATTACAGGTCGCGTGCCCGATAGACCTTGGTGCTGACTGCGCAGCTGATTGCACATAGCGCGAGGGTAAGTGCGGCGATGCCTGCACACAGACAGCCAAGGACGGCGGGATCGGGATTCGCTCCGGCAATCGACATGAGCCAGTTGCTGATGGGGTTGGAGGAGCTCAGCGTGGCCATGGCAAGGCATCCGAGCATGGCAAACAGGCCAACGGATAGGCGCAGCGCCTCCATGTGTCCAAATCGAAAGAACAGTGGCTGCGCCAAAAACACCATCATGAGGGAGATGAGCATCGATGCTGCCGAGGCGATTGCGATTTCAAAGACCGTCTGTCCTGTCGAAGGAATGCCCGCGCTGTTGAAGAGCGGGATGGCGACGACACTCAAAAGCGTAGCTGCACATGCCATGACGGCGGAGAAGACAATAACGCTCAGGTAGCGTGCGCAGATGATGTCTTTGCGCGAGAAGGGCAGCGTTGCCCGGTAGCGCTCCCAACCGTTTTGATTGTCGAAACCGGCCAGTGAGTTCATGACCATGATGGGCGACATGGCGCTAACGGCGCAAGCGCCGGCGCTCATGCCGGAATCGCCATCCGACGCGTTGGCGAGCGTCAGCACGACGAAGATGAACAAGCCGACGCCCGCGATGCTCGGGATGAGCGTGCGAACGATGGCGAGCTCGGACATAAAGGCGCGTTTCATTTCGAAGCCCCTTTCAGCATGAGGCGAAGATAGTCATCAATGGTTGTCCGATCGCAGGGAATCTCTGGGAAGGCCTCGAGCGTTTCACGACGGTTGGGCACGAGCACGTCCACGCTATAGGCGTGGTGGACGGCACGGGCACCTTCGACGCAAGCCATAAGCTCGGTGGCCTGTGCTTGGGTGCAGTGGGCGATGCCGGCGCGGTCGGTAATGTCCTCGCGCGGCAGGTCAAAAATAATCGAGCCATTATCGATGCAGATGACGCGATCAGCGGTGCGATCGAGGTCGGACGTAATGTGGCTCGAGAGCAGCACACTGTGCTGGCCGTCGGCGACAAAGGCAAGCAGCTCATCAAGCAGTTCCTCGCGTGCCATGGGATCGAGGCCCGCGGTGGCTTCGTCCAAAACGAGCAGCTTGGCATTGTGGCTGAGTGCACAGGCAAGCTGCAGTTTCATGCCCATGCCGCGGGAGAGGTCCTTGACCTTTGTCTTGGGATCGAGGCCAAATCGGTTGATGAATCCGGCGAACGTTTCGCGGTCCCACGTGGGGTACGCCGGGCCTACGAGCGACTCGATCTGGCCCACCTTGAGCGTGGAGGGGAAGGGGCACGTGTCCAGGACAAGACCGACGCGGGAGCGTAGATGGCGCTGCGTTTCATCGGGCGCGTCGGCGCCACAGCGCTGCCCAAACAGGTGCACTTCGCCGGCATCGAGCTTTACAAGCCCGAGAGCAGCTCGAATCGTCGTTGTTTTGCCGGCACCGTTGGCACCAACAAAGCCGACGATCTGGCCAGGCTCCACGGCAAGCGTGACATCACGCAGCGAAAAACGGTCGCTCACACGGCGCGATGCACCTTTAAGTTCTAGCAAGTTTTTCATGGCATAGCCTTTCTTGCAGATGGCTACTGCATGGTTTCGGGGGCTACCAGGTCGAGCATCTCGTGCAGTTTGTCGCGCGTGACACCCAGGGTTTCGGCTTGGCTTGCCGCTTTCGCAAGCAGATCTTCGATATGGCAGAGCTGGTTTTCGCGCAAGAGCTCTTGGTTGCCCTCGGCGACAAAACAGCCCTTGCCCTGCACGGTGCAGATAAACCCGAGCTGCTCCAGGTCGGCGTAGGCGCGCTTGGTGGTGATGACGCTCACCCCAAGATCGCTCGCGAGTACACGGATGCTGGGGAGTTTGGCTCCCGCAGCGAGCGTGCCCGAAAGGATTTGGGCTTTGACCTGCGAGGTTATCTGCTCGTAGATGGGCTTGTCGCTCGAATTGGATAGGATGATGTCCACAGCGGCTCCTTAGCTGATGGGCTACACGTGTATATAACCGGTAAGCACAGTATATATACACTATGCACAGTTATGCAAGAGGCAAATAGGGATTGTCCGCTCGTTCATTCATCTCTATCTGTAACATCTGGAACCGATTTGGACGGCTACCTGTTACAGATTGAGATTTTGCTGGCGGGCCCCACCTGGTTGTCTCGATCTGTAACAACTGGAGAAGATTTTGGCTGCTAGATGTTACAGATCGAGACATTGGGCACCCGTCTATCCTTATATCTCAATCTGTAACAGATGGACCCGTTTTGAGTGGCTAGATGTTACAGATCGAGATCTTTCTGGGACGTCCACCTGTTTGTCTAAATCTGTAACAGGAAGAGGTTCAAAAACCGTCTAGATGTTACAGATCGAGACAAACTGCTGCGGAGTGTCGCCATCGACTGCTACCCTAGGCCCCAACTGATGAATTTGTCCTGATAGGTGCCCTATGCCGAGATTTCGCGGCTATAATAGTACGGTTACATCGACGTAATGCACTTAATGCAAGAAAGGATCCGCATGGCAAGCCTGTCGGATGAAATCTCGTCGCGCCGCACATTCGCGATCATCAGCCACCCGGACGCCGGTAAGACCACGCTTACCGAGAAGCTGCTGCTCTATACCGGCAGCATTCAGACCGCCGGTTCGGTCAAGGGCAAGAGCTCGGCCAAGCATGCCGTCTCGGACTGGATGGACATCGAGAAGGAGCGCGGTATTTCCGTTACCTCCTCGGTCCTGCAGTTCACCTACAACGGCGCTTGCGTCAACATCCTCGATACCCCCGGCCACCAGGACTTCTCGGAGGATACCTACCGTACCCTTATGGCCGCCGACGCCGCGGTCATGGTCATCGACGGCGCCAAGGGCGTCGAGGCCCAGACCAAAAAGCTCTTTAAGGTCTGCACGCTGCGTCACATTCCCATCTTCACCTTTGTGAACAAGCTCGACCACGAGGCTCGCGATCCGTTTGAGCTCATGGAAGAGATCGAGAATGTTCTGGGTATCAATACGTATCCCATGAACTGGCCGATCGGCAGCGGCCGCAACTTCCGCGGCGTGTTCGATCGTCAGACCCGTCGCGTTATCGCCTTTGAGGGCGACGGCCACGCCAACGCCACCAAGAAGGTCGCCGAGGTCGAGGCCGAGCTGGGCGACCCCGCCATGGACGAGCTTATCGGCGAGGAAAACCATAAGAACCTAATGGACGATATCGAGCTGCTCGATGGCGCCGGCGACGAGCTCGACTTGGATGCCGTGGCCTGCGGCAAGCTGAGCCCGGCGTTCTTTGGCTCGGCGCTTACCAACTTTGGCGTGGAGCCCTTCCTCAAGGAGTTCCTGCGCCTGGCCCCGACGCCGCGTGCCTATACCGATACGCTCACCAGCGAGCCGGTCGATCCCTGCCGCGACGACTTTAGCGGCTTTGTGTTTAAAATCCAGGCCAACATGGACAAGAACCACCGCGACCGCATCGCCTTTGTGCGCATTTGCTCGGGCAAGTTCGAGCGCGGCATGGATGCTTTCCACGTGCAGGGCAACCGCAAGCTCAAGCTTGCCACGGGCACGTCGATGATGGCCGATGACCGCGCCATCGTGGACGAGGCGTACGCGGGCGATATCGTGGGCCTGTTCGACCCGGGTATCTTTAGCATCGGCGACACCGTGTGCTCCGGCAAGCGCCACGTGCAGTATCCGCAGATCCCGACGTTTGCCCCCGAGATGTTCGCTCGCATTACGCAGGTCGACACGCTCAAGCGCAAGCAGTTCGTCAAGGGCATGGAGGAGCTTGCCCAGGAGGGTGCCATCCAGATCTTCCGCGAACTGGGTGCCGGCATGGAGAGCGTCATTGTGGGCGTGGTCGGCGTGCTGCAGTTTGAGGTGCTCGAGCGCCGCCTCAAGGCCGAGTACCGTGTTGAGGTTCGTCGCCAGCCACTGCCCTATACGGACATCCGCTGGATCCAAAACGACCCCGACACTATTGATATCCCGGGCCTTTCGCTCACGCGCGACACGCTGCGCGTCGAGGACATGCGCGGCGGTAAGCTGCTGCTGTTTACGAGCCCGTGGAACGTGGATTGGGCAACCGACCACAACCCCGACCTGATCCTGTCGGAGTTTGGCAACGTAGCCTTTTAACGTATCGGCGCGGTGGTCCTGCGGGGCTGCCGCGCCGTTTGCTTGCCTTATGCCGTGTGAGCGGCTATTATACCCACCATCGTCTCAAGACCGGGGCGTCCGAGCAGTTCGGGTCCGATATCCTGCTCGTTAAACCTAAAACCAAAGGAGTACATAATGATCAAGAAGGTCATGGAGGACTACAAGGTCCTGTTGCGGAGCATTCCCGCGGCAACGGTTTCGCTGTTTTTCGTGAGCGTCATCATGATGAACCTGCTGGCCAACAAAGAGCTCATCAGCCTGCCGTATCTGGCACTCGATTGCGGCTTTGTGGTGAGCTGGGTTTCGTTTTTGTGCCAGGACATGATCTGCAAGCGCTTTGGTGCCAAGGCATCCATTAAAATCTCTATCCTCGCGCTGCTGGTCAACCTTGCCGTGAGCCTGTGCTTTTGGGCATGCTCGCTCACGCCCGGCATGTGGGGCGCTTACTACGACACGGGCATGATCGAGGTCAACACCGCTCTTAACGCCACCATCGGCGGCACCTGGTACGTGGTGCTGGGCTCTTCGCTGGCAATGCTCGTTTCTGCCGTGGTTAACTCCACGCTCAACCAGTCGCTCGGCCGCATGCTCAAAAAGAATAACTTTGCAAGCTTCGCCTTCCGCTCCTATGTGTCCACGGGTATTGGCCAGTTTATCGACAACCTGGTCTTTGCCATTGTGGTGAGCCACACGTTCTTCGGCTGGACCTGGGTGCAGGTCCTCATGTGCTCCCTGACGGGCGCTGTTGCCGAGCTGCTGTGCGAGGTCTTCCTGAGCCCCGTGGGCTACAAGGTCGTGCGCGGCTGGGAGCGCGAGAATGTGGGCTCCGAGTACCTCGAGCGCCACGCAACCGCCTAAGGAGCAAGTATGCGGGTTTTGATCACGGGTGCTTCGGGCGGTATCGGAGCCGCATGCGTGCAACGATTTTTGGACGAGGGCCACGAGGTCGTGGGCTTTGATTTGCTACCGGCGGCGATCAAACACGAGCGCTACCGCCATCTGATCGTTGATGTTCGCAAGCCGGACGCGTTTCCAGACGATCTTGAACCCCAGGTGATCGTGAACGTTGCCGGTACGCAGGATTCGGCTGACGACATCGCCGCCAACCTGTATGGCACCATCAACGTGACCGAGCGCTACGCCTTTGCGGGGGAGGGGCTTGCCGCCAAGCCGGCGCCGGCTATCAAATCCGTGGTCAATGTGGGGTCGGCGAGCGGGCATACGGGATCGGAGTTTCCCGACTATGCCGCCAGCAAGGGCGGCGTTATCGCCTACACCAAGAACCTTGCAAACCGTCTGGCGCCGCAGGCTATCGCCAACAGTGTGGACCCGGGTGGCGTTATCACGCCGCTCAACCGTTGCGTGATGGAAGACGAACACCTGTGGAACCAGATTATGGAGCTCACGCCGCTTAAGCGCTGGGCCACCGCCCAAGAGATTGCCGAGTGGATCTACTTTGTGGGCGTGACCAACCGGTTTATGACCGGGCAGAGCCTGCTAATCGATGGCGGCGAGGCCGGCCGCACACAATTTATTTGGCCCGAATAGGAAACGCGCCCGATGGAAAGCCGTCGGGCGCG
>URAQ01000054.1 GCA_900545875.1 uncultured Collinsella sp. | reverse complement strand
AACTGCGGGAACGGCCTATCCGCTCAATGTGTTCGGCTGAGATCGGAAATCAACCATATGAAAGAAATAGGAGAATTTGTACCCTTTGGCTTGCTCTTTTGCAAACGTATTCCCAATACGTTTTAAACATGCGGCACTCGCCTTAAGGTCGAAATATAAACGGGGCGAGGCCGGACTACGTCACATACCGCAGGACGGGGGCACAGATCAGATTCACCTATCATGAATTCATCTGCGCGATAAAACTGCGCATGCAAATTTACCGCACTATGAACTACATCGTGCGGGACATGAAGGTGTCGACGACCCGCTAGCTTCACCCGCTTGAAAACACCCGCAAGCGACGGCAGCGTGAAAAGCAATTGGCCTCCGGCGAAACCTCTGCGGAGTTTTCGATCTCCGTATTTGTCGAACTGCCAGTTCTGCCACGCCGCCACTTCCTGCCCGCCGAGATCGTTCCTCAAGCCGCACAGCAGTCCGCCTTCTAAGACCTCAGAGTTCGCCATCGAAGGCGACCTGCCCAGACTCCTCACAATCGGCTTGCATGAGGCCCCGCGCTCCAACATCCTCTGGACCGTGTCCCTCTCGTACCTGGTGAGCGAGCCCGCGGTTGGCCCTCGGATGAAGCTACCGATCGAGACGGGGCGTATGATGGGCGGTCGCTGGAATCGCGCCCCACGCCATCTGCCCTCTCGTGCGATAATCCTCTGCAGAAGTCACCGACAGCAGAGGGAGTTTGTGATGAAGGTTCTTTTGGTCAATGGCAGCCCCAAGGCAAACGGCAACACCGCCCGCGCACTCGCCGAGGTCGCCGAGCAACTCAATGCCGAAGGCATTGATACCGAGGTGTTTCAGCTGGGCACCAAGCCCATTCGCGACTGCATTGGCTGTGGTCAGTGCGGCAAGCTCGATTGCCGCTGCACCTTTGACGATGACGTGGTGAACGAGCTGATCGCTGCCGCCGAGCAGGCAGATGGTTTTGTCTTTGGCTCGCCCGTCTACTATGCGCACCCCAGCGGACGCATCCTTTCGGCCCTCGATCGCGCCTTCTATGCCGGCAGCAAAGCCTTTGCACACAAGCCGGGCGCTGCCGTCGCCGTTGCCCGTCGCGGCGGCACGTCGACCACCTTCGACGTGCTCAATAAGTACTTCACCATCAACCAGATGCCCGTGGTTGCTTCCACGTACTGGAACAACGTGTTTGGCGCCATGCCGGGCGAGGCCGCCCAAGACGCCGAGGGCCTGGCCACCATGCGCAACATCGGCAAGAACATGGCCTGGCTCCTGCATTGTATCGAGGCAGGACAGGCCGCCGGCATCGAAGCCCCCGAAGCCGATCGCGAGCGCACCAACTTCATCAGGTAGAACGGCGGAACAAATACATGAACGTGCAAATTTTTGGCACCAAAAAGTCTTTCGATACCAAGAAGGCTCAGCGTTATTTTAAGGAGCGCCGCATTAAGGTGCAGTTTATCGACCTTAAGGAAAAGGAGATGAGCAAGGGCGAGCTCACGAGCGTGATGCAGGCGGTCGGCGGCATCGACAAGCTGCTCAACCCCAAGGCTAAGGACGAGGAGACGCTCGCGCTCATCCAGCACCTCACCCCTAGCCAGCGCTTCGACAAGCTGCTCGAGAACCAGCAGGTCTTGGCCGAGCCCATCGTGCGCAACGGCAAAAAGGCCACCGTCGGTTATTGCCCCGAAGTATGGGGAGCCTGGGAGTAGCCTGTGTTATTTGCCGGCGCGTGGGTATAAGAGCAGGCGTTTGGCATATGATTCAACTGTAAGCCATGTCTAACAAAGGAGGGCACATGCCCAACAAACCCGTGAAGATCATCATGCTTACCGGATACCTCGGTGCCGGCAAGACCACGCTGCTCAACCACATCCTCGCTAACGACGGCGGCATCCGCGCCGCCGTGATCGTCAACGATATCGGCGAGATCAATGTCGACGCCAGCCTTATCGCCGACGGCGGCCTTTCCGAGACCGACGACCTCATCCCGCTCACCAACGGCTGCATCTGCTGCACGCTTTCGGACGACCTGGCCAACCAGCTGCAGGGCATCGCCGATTCGGGCAACTTCGACTACATCATCATCGAGGCTTCGGGCATTTGCGAGCCTATCCCCATCGCCTACACCATCTCGAGCTTCTGCGACGAGGCCAAGGTGGGCGGCGAGCCCAAGCTCGCGCTCGACAACATCGTGGCCGTGGTCGACTGCGCCCGCATGTACGACGAGTTCAACGGCGGCCGCGACCTGCTGGCTGAGGATATCGACGAGGACGACATCGAGAGCCTGCTCATCCAGCAAATCGAGTTTTGCTCCACGCTGATCCTCAACAAGACCGATACCGTGAGCCCTGAGCAGATCGCCGAGCTCAAGGCCATCGTGCGCAGCCTGCAGAAAGACGCCGTGATCGTCGAGGCCCAAAACGGCGAGGTCCCCATGGAGGAGCTGCTCGATACTGACCGCTTCGACTTTATGCGCGCCTACAACTCCGCCGCCTGGATCGAGGCCATGGAGCATCCCGAGGAGCACGACGACCCCGAGGTGCTGGAGTACGACATCGAGACCTTTGTGTACTCTCGCCGCAAGCCGTTTGACCTGCAGAAGTTCACCGATTTTGTTGAGCAGGAGTGGCCCGACGAGGTCATCCGCGTCAAGGGTCCGCTGTGGCAGACCGGCGATCCGGACATGTGCTACATGTTCGAGCAGGCCGGCCACCAGATGCGCCTGATGGAGAACGGCCTGTTTGTCGACTCTGCGCCCGAGGGCGAGAAGCAGAAGATCATCGACGAGAACCCCGAGATCATGCAGATTTGGGACGACGAGACGGGCGACCGCATGACGAGCCTGTGCATCATCGGCCGTCACATGGACAAGGATGCGCTCATCGCCTCCCTCGATGCCTGCCTGACCGACTGGCACCGCGCCTAGGTTTATCCAAGCGGGCATTTTTCCGCCTACGCAACCGCCAAACCACCACGAAGGTGCCCTTCGTGGTGGTTTTTCGTTCTGAGCCAAGGAGATTCATGTTCAATATCGTGCTGTATGCACCCGAAATTCCGGCCAATACCGGAAATATCGGCCGTACCTGCGTGGTCACCGGCGCCCGTCTGCATCTGGTGGAGCCGCTGGGGTTTTCGCTCGACGACAAGACGGTGCGTCGTGCCGGACTGGGCTACTGGCAAAACTTGGACTTGACGACCTATGCCGGCTGGGAGGATTTCCTTGCGCGCAACGGCCTCTCCCCTGCCGACGAGCGCCTGCATCTGCTGACCAAAAAGGCGCGCAGAACCTATGCGCAAAGCACCTACCGCGATGGTGACTACTTGGTCTTTGGCAGCGAGAGCTCGGGCATTCCCGAGCCACTGCTTGCCGCGGCGCCCGAGCGTTGCGAGCGTATCCCCATGCTGCGCGATTGTGACTCACTCGATAACGCCGAGGCTTGGGAAGCCCACGAGGAATCGCTCGGACATACCGAGGACAGCCACGAGGCCATCCTTCAACAGGACATCTGCGGCAACTTCGTCAACCCGGACGACTACCGCATCAGCGCACTCAACCTCTCCAACAGCGCCGCCATCGTCCTCTACGAAGCCTTGCGCCAGACAGCCTTTCCAGGAATGTGACAAAGGAGCTGTCCCTTTGTCACATTCGATTATAGGTAGCGACCGGTAATGCTTGCGGAGCAAACTGCGATGTCGCCCGGCGTGCCGGCGCAGACGATTTGCCCGCCGGCGTCGCCACCGCCTGGGCCCATGTCAATCACGTAATCGGCGTTACGGATAAGGTCGAGGTCATGCTCGATCACGATAACTGTGGCGCCCTTGGCAACGAGGCCGTCAAACACGTTCAACAGCACCTGGACATCGAGCGGATGTAGTCCGATCGTGGGCTCGTCGAATACGAATACGGCGTCGTCCTGCACGCGGCCCATCTCGCTCGCGAGCTTAAGGCGCTGTGCCTCACCGCCCGAAAGCGCCGGTGTGGGCTCACCCAAGGTGAGATAGCCCAAGCCCAGGTCGTGTAAGGTCTGCAAGCGCGCCTGAACCTTCTTGAGTCCCACCGTGGCGTCGAGCGCCTCATCCACACTCATGTCCATGAGCTGCGGCAACGTAAGCAGGCTCCCGTCCTTGCCCTCGCGATGGATATGCGAAGCCGTGTCTGCATAACGCGAACCGCGACACGCCGGGCAGACGATCTCGACGTCGGGCAGAAACTGCACGTCGAGCGATATCGAGCCCGTGCCATCGCACGTAGGGCAGCGCAGAGTGCCAGTGTTGTAGCTAAAGGCACCTGCCTTGTAGCCGGCTGCCTTGGCTTCGGGCGTACGGGCGAAGGCGCGGCGCAGCTCATCATGGATGTCGGCATAGGTTGCGACCGTCGAGCGCACGTTGGCGCCGATGGGCGTGGCGTCGATCAGGTTTGCGCGAGCAATGCCTTCGGCATCGACCCAACGCACATGTCTTGGCAGGCGCTCGCTAGCTGCCCGGGCCTTAAGCGCCGGAATGAGCGTCTCGAGCACCAACGTCGTCTTGCCCGAGCCCGAAACGCCTGTCACCGCGACAAGACGGCCGCGCGGGATATCGACTTCGAGCGGCTTGACGGTATGGATGGCATCGGTTGCCATGCGGATGTGGCCCTGGTCGAACATTTCCTCGTCAGTCACCTGCGGACGCAAGCGCTTAGGCTCGGCGCGCAAAAACGGCGCGATGCGACTGCCCTGCGATTGCTCAACCTCGTCCACCGTACCAGCGGCGATCACATTGCCGCCGCCTGCTCCGGCAACGGGGCCCATCTCGACCAGATAGTCGGCTTCCGCCAGCACGCGCGTGTCGTGGTCGACAACAACCACGGTGTTACCGTCATCCACCAGATCTCGCATCACGCCTACCAGGCCGTCGACATTGGCAGGATGCAAGCCGATCGAAGGCTCGTCCAGCACATAAAGCACGCCTGTCGATCGGTTACGCACCACGCGAGCAAGCTGCACGCGTTGGCGCTCACCCGTGGAAAGCGTGGCGCCGGCGCGGTCGAGTGAAAGGTAATCGAGACCCAAGTCGACCAGACGACAGGCCGCGCTCAAAAACGAATCGCAGATATCCGTCGCCATGGGCCGCATCTCGGGCGGCAAGAATGCGGGCACCCCGCGCACCCACTCAATCGCCTCGCCCAGCGTCATAGCCGCCGCCTGCGCCAGATTGATACCGCGCACCTGGGGCTGGCGCGCAGCCTCGGAGAGACGCATGCCGCCGCAATCGCGGCATGGGCCCTCGCGCAAAAAGCGCGCAACGCGTTTTAAGCCCTTATCGTCCTTGACCTTGGCGAGCGCATTCTCGACGGTATAGACGGCGTTGTAATAGGTAAAGTCGAGTGGCGTAGCGCCCTCGCCGTTTTTGGGCACGTAGAGGATGTGCTTCTTAACCGCCGGACCATGAAACACGATGTCGCGCTCTTGAGGCGTGAGCTGGTTAAACGGCACGTCGGTGCGCACGCCCATCTCGCCGGCGACCTGCTTCATCAAATCCCACATGAGCGTACCCCAGGGAAGCACCGCACCCTCGTTGATAGTCTTTGACTCGTCGGGCACCAGGCTCGCCTCGTCCACCTCGCGCATGACACCGGTGCCGCCACAGGTGGGGCATGCACCGCCGCTATTGAAAGCCAAATCCTCGGCACTCGGCGCGTAGAACTCGCGACCGCACGCAGGGCACGTGAGCGACAGGCCCGCAGCCACGTTAAGGCTCGGCTCCACACGCTCCCCGCAGTGCGGGCACACGTGATGGGCGCAACGGCTAAAGAGCAGACGCAGACTATTGTTGAGCTCGGTCATGGTGCCAAAGGTCGAGCGCACGCCCGGTACGCTGGGGCGCTGGTGCAATGCGAGTGCCGCCGGCACATGCAGCACCTCGTCCACCTGGGCGTGCTCGGCCTGCGTCAGACGACGGCGGGTATAGGTGCTGAGCGCCTCCAGATAGCGGCGCGAGCCCTCGGCATAAAGAACTCCCAGCGCCAGCGAACTCTTGCCCGAACCCGACACGCCGGCAATACCCACGAGCTTTCCCAGTGGAATATCGATATCGATGTCCTTAAGGTTGTGTACACGTGCGCCACGCACCTCGATAGCCTGCGGGCTCATCTTCTGTTCTGTCACCTTTATCACCCTACTTATGCCATAAAACGCGGTCGCGGATGTACTCGCCCAGCATGGGCACAGTAAACCGGACGAGACCGTATCCGGCAGCCTCGATGACGCGCTCGCGAATCAGGCTTGCGCGGTATTTACTCGCCCAGCTCTGGGTACGATCACAGCGCTCAATGATATCCGCCATGCGCGTCGGTTTGTCCTCGTCAACCGCCATGGCCTCGATAAAGAGGCGCTGTGGACTGCGCAGCCCGTAATACAGGGGCGCGTCAACCGCTTCGTAGAACTCGGAGACGGCATCCGCATGGCCATCCTCGACATCGTGCCTTTCGATGACTTGCGAGCCACGCCGGACAGCAGAGCGCCACATGTAATAGCCCACCAGCTGAACCATATAGGGATGCCCCATGCTCCTGTGTGCCGCAAGGTCCGCCGTCTCCGTGTCAACGTAAAGACCAGCGTCTTTGACCGTCTGGATATATGAATCACGCACCTTGGGCAAGGATATCGCCCCCAGCGTACGCTGCTGGGCACGCCGCAAAAACGTCACGCTCGGCTCTTCGAGCAGATCGTCAACCATACTGGGTAAGCCTGCGAACACCAGCGCAAGACCGCGCTGGTCGCTATCGGGCAATCCCGTGGCATCCTGGTCTCCGAGCACCTGCTGATAGAGAACGGCAAGAGCCGCTAGTTCCTCGATAGACGCAGATTGCGCCTCGTCAATCGCAAACAGTATGCCCTTACCTGGACCGAGCTTCTTAAGGCGCTCGTTGACCAGCCCTCGCAACGTTTCGCCCTTTGCTCGCGCCGCCTCGACCGACATCCGGCCAAACGACGAACCGAATTCCATTGACGTCACAACGGGCCTATTCGAGCGAAGCGCGTCGGCCAAGCGATCACATAAGCCAAGAGAAGCGGAATCGGAGACAACCGCCCATCCGCGCTCGCTGGCCAGACGTTGCAGCTCCCGCAGGAGAACCGTCTTGCCGCAGCCACGGTTTCCCGTAATGAGCATGAGCCTGCCCGGCGCTCCGGCGCCGTTATCGAGCCCTTCCTCGAAATCTTCGATGACCGACTCGCGGCCGATGAGTATCGGAGGCCGCTTGCCAGCCGTGGGCTTAAAGGGATTTGGATTCATGTCGGCCTCCTCGGATTGGCAAACGCTGCCTATAGTTATACCAACTTATACCGAGTTATACCAACAGCAGGTGACAAAGAGGCCGCCCTTCTATCACCTATGGCAGAAGAACTCTGCGTCTGCTGCTCGCCAGGGGCGGAAGGTGGAGGGATCGACCTTTACGTGGGCTGCCTCGGGGACGTCGTACCATTTGACCGTGTAACCGGCGCCGTGAGAGCAAAAGACCGAGTCGGGCGTGTTGGGCAGATCGGCCTCGGGCTCATAGGCGGCCGTCTCGATTACGCGCTCGGCATCATGGCAAGCCGAATAGCCGGCGAACTCCAGGTACAGATGACCGCGACCGCTCGTGTAGGCAGCCACCTCCAGCGCATAATCCTGCACTTCGGATGCCGGCACGCGACCCGCAAGCTTCGCCCGGTCGCCTGTTATCGTCGGCGGCTCGTACTCGGCACCCATGCGCGTGGCATCCGAGAGCGCCCGGCCCACGCACTCCCCCGGCACCTCGAGCTCAAAGCGGCACCACGGCTCCAACAGCACCGCCGCGCCGGCCTCACGCGCCTGCATCAAACCCTGGCGAATCGCGCGGTACGTGGCCTGGCGAAAATCGCCGCCCTCGGTGTGTTTGGCATGCGCACGGCCGCCCGTAAGCGTAATGCGCGCATCGGTGATGGGCGAGCCGGTCAGCACGCCCAGGTGATCGCGCTCCATGGCGTTGGTGAGCGCCAAACGCTGCCAGTTAAGATCGAGCTCGTCGGTCGAGGTCACGGTGCCAAACTGCACGCCCGAACCCGCTGGCAACGGCTCCAGGCGTAGATGCACCTCGGCATAGTGGCGCAGTGGCTCAAAGTGGCCCACGCCCTCGACCGGCTGCGAAATAGTCTCCTTATAGAGAATGCCGCCAGACTCAAAATCAATCGAAAGGCCAAAGCGATCGCCCAGCACCCGCTGCACGACCTCGAGTTGCACGGCGCCCATCAACTGCAAATGAATCTGCTCAAGATGCGTATTCCAGCTTACGCCGAGCATGGGATCCTCGTCCGCCAACTCAGTCAGCGCTTTGAACACCGCATGGACATCGTGTTCGCCCGGAAGCACCGTATAGGTGAGGACCGGCGCAATGACGGGCGCATCGCCCGCAGGCTCCGCGCCCAGGGCATCCCCCGGGCGAACGTGCGCAAGGCCCGTCACGGCACAAATACCGCCAGCAGCAACTTCTTGGGCAAGCTCATACTTCTCGCCGTTATAGATGCGTACCTGATCGACCTTCTGCTCCCATGCCTCGGCACCGGAACGTCCGGCAATCATCTGCTTGGCATGCAGCGTGCCGCCGGTCACTTTAACCCATGCCAAGCGCTCACCGCGATCCCCGCGGCTGACACGATAGACGCGCGCGGCAAACTCCGGGTGCCATGCCTGTTCGCGCATCAGCGCGCATATGCCATCCAGCAGTTCGTCCACGCCTTGGTCCTTGAGCGCCGATCCGGCAAAGCAAGGAAAGAGCTTGCGCTCGGCAACCATGCGCGACAGCGTCGCGACGGAAAGCTCACCCGCCTCAAGAAACTCCTCGAGCGCTTCTTCGTCTAACGCGGCAGCGTCCTCCTGAACGGCCCCGCCCGCCAGCAGTTCGCCGGCATCCAGGCAGCCCTCGGAGAGACGTTGCCCAAGTTGTGCCAGCAAAACATCGCGGCCGGGATTCTCCAAATCGATTTTGTTGATGAAGATGAATGTCGGGATGTCATAACGTGCAAGCAGGCGCCACAGGGTTTCGGTGTGTCCCTGCACGCCGTCGTTGGCACCCACAACCAAAATCGCATAGTCAAGCGCGCGCAGCGTGCG
>URAQ01000053.1 GCA_900545875.1 uncultured Collinsella sp. | reverse complement strand
TTGCCCGGCAGCGGGGCGCGCGGGCGGACTCCTTCGGTGTCGATGCGCGCGGGCGGCTCGAATGCCGGCTCGACCTGATCGGCGGCCTGCTTGGGCACATCGGCGGCAACAGGGGCCTCCTCGCCCTCTCCGCGCAAGGTGAGCACGAGATGGCGCAGGGCGGTAACGGTGCCGGCGAAGTCAGGCGCCGGGGCGTCGGCGTGCAGATAGGCCCAGTCCATCATAAAGGTGGCCGAAGACAGCGCACCGATGGCCAGCGCGTCGTCGGGGCACGAAAGCTCAACCTCAAAGACGCGCTCGTCGTGCTCGCTTACGCGCGTGCGGCCGCACGAGATGCTACCGGCAAGACCGGTCTCGTTCATGAGCTCGACCGTCACATGCTCCAGCAGGTGGCAGAGCTCGGTCTGGCCCATACAGTCCTGGAACTCGCGACCGGAATCGCCCAGGCACAGATGCTTGGCAATCGCGGGCACCAGGTAGTACACGCGCGCCGTGGCCTCGATATCCTCCGAGGTCATGAGCGGCATGCCGGGGTTCACCAGCACGTGCGCGCAGATCTTGTCCTCGCTGACGGTGACCTTAAGGATGTTGAACAGGCCTGCCATAACTCTCCCCTACTCTTCCTTGTCCTACTCGTCGCCGTCGTGCGGATTCGCAGAGCCCGCACCCGGCGTCGTCGGCTCGTCTACCGAAGACTCGGAATCTTTCTTATCGGTTTCGGCCGGAGCAATCACGCGAATGAGCGAGATGCGCTGGCCACGCATCGACTGCACCTTGAACTTGTACCCCGCGACCTCAAACACCTCTCCGATGTCGGGCACCGAGTCACAAAGCTCCAAAATCCAGCCGGCGATGGTCTCATAATCATCGCTTTCCTCAAGCGGCCAACCAAGCTCAATCGCGTCATCGCACGAAAAACGCCCATCAACGAGCCACTCGCGGCGCGAAAGGCGCGTGAGATACTTGTTGTCGGGGTCGAACTCGTCCTCGATCTCGCCGACGATCTCCTCGACGATGTCCTCGATGGTGATGATGCCGGCCGTGCCGCCGTACTCGTCCACGACCACCACGATCTGGTCGTGCGAGGTCTGCATCTCGGACAGCAGCGGCAGGATGTCCTTGGTGTCGGGCACAAAGGTGGCGTCGCGCAAAAAACCGGCGATGGGCTGGTCGCCCTTGCCGTCGAGCGCGGGCTGAATCAGGTCCTTGATGTGCGCAATGCCGGCGACGTTGTCGGGATCCTCGTGATAGACGGGGATGCGGCTAAAGCCGGTCTGGCGCATGGTGGACAGCACGTCGGCGACCGTCTCGTCGTCCTCGCACATGGTGGTGTCCACGCGCGGCACCATGACCTCGCGGGCAACGGTGTCGCCCAGGTCGAAGATCTCGTGGATCATGCGCTTTTCCTCGTCGAGCAGGTCGTCCTGCTCCGAGACCATGTACTTGATCTCTTCTTCCGAGACGTTCTGGCGGTCGTCGGCACTCTTGATGCGCAGGATGCGGGCCAGGCCATCGGAGCAAGCGCCAGTCAGCCACACGAGCGGACGGGCGATCTTCTGGAACACGGAAAGCGGGCCCACGACCTGCTTGGACACGCCCTCGGCATTGGCCAGGCCGATGCGCTTGGGGACGAGCTCGCCGATCACGATGGATACGAAGGCGACCGCGACGGTGATGATGACCGGCGCCAGGCCGCGCGCGATGGCGGAGAGCGGCGCGATGCCAAAGCTCATGAGCCACGTGGCGAGCGGGTCGGACAGACTCGTCGAGGCGACGGCGGACGAGGCGAAGCCCACGAGCGTAATGGCAACCTGGATGGTGGCGAGCAGCTGGTCGGAGTCGGCAGCCAGCTTAATGGCACGCTCGGCGCGCTTGTCGCCTTCCTCGGCCTCGTGCTCCAGCACGGCGCGCTTGGCCGTGGTGAGCGCCATCTCGGACATAGAGAAGTAGCCGTTGATGAGGGTCAAAACGAGGGTGGTGATAAGGGAGATGGTTATGTCCATCGGGAGTTTCTCGAACCTCCAAGATTCGGGACGTCGGATTAAAACGTTGACGGCGGATACGGCAATTGCGCCGGCGCCCAAACAAGGACGCGAGCGCGCAGGCGTGGTCGCTAGATTACGAAGAGGATCACCGCCATGAACTGGAAGATACTGCCGGCGAGCACCCACAGGTGGAACACGCTGTGCAGGTAGCGCACGTTTTTGGCGATATAGAACGGCACGCCCGCGGTGTAGCACACGCCGCCGACGGCGAGCAGGGCAAGTGCCACGGGGTTGAGCAGCGCCACAAGTTCGGGCAGCTTAAAGACAACGAGCCAGCCCATCAGCAGGTAGACCAGGCCGCTTACCCAGTGCGGTTGACGCTCGCGTAGGAAGCACTCGAGGGCGATGCCGATAATGGCGATGGCCCATACGGCAAAGAACAGCGCAGGGCCGCCGTCGTTTGCGAGCGTGATAAGGCAAAACGGCGTATAGCTGCCCGCAATGAGCAGGTAGATGCAGCTGTGGTCGATGATGCGAAACACGCGCTTGGCGCGCGCGGGCTGAATCGCGTGGTAGAGCGTGGAGGCTAGGTATTCGAGAATAATGCTGACACCATAGACAATCGCCGCGGCCATGTGGGCCGGGCCTCCGCCGCGCAGGGCAGCGAATACGATCAGGAGCACCAGGCCCGCGATACCCAGCAGGCAGCCGACACCATGGGTGACGGAGTTCATGATCTCCTCGCCCACCGTGTAGTGTGGAACGGCCGCGGTCTTGGGTCGCGGCTTAGAACTGTCGCTCGAATCGGACATGCCGGTTACATCCTCCAACGTAAAGAGTTCTCAACACTATATCAAAGCGTCTAGGTACGTGCGAAATTTGCACCATACGTGACCCTTTGTTTACCCATTCTTTGCCTGTTGACGCATCAACGGCGAACGTCCATAATGCGCTTGCATTAAATGTTGATGTATTAACATCTTATAGGAAAGTTTCTTATGTCTCAAAACGCACGTTCCCATCGAAAGCTCAAGATAGCCGGCGTCGTTGCGCTGGTGCTCGTTGTCGCGCTGTTGGGGTTTGCCGGCAACTTCTTGTTCGACTTTGCCCTGAATCCCCGCGCGCCATACACCATGAAGATGATGCAGGATAGCAAGAACGACAAAGAAGGTGAGCAGCCGGATGCCGAGGATACCGAGGCGCGGGCATGGTTTAAAGAGAACCGCAAGAGCAGCAACCTCACCGCGGACGACGGGACCGAGCTTGCCGCCTGGTATTTTGCTGCGTCGGAGAGCACGCACGACTACGCCGTCTGCCTGCATGGATATACCAACGAGCCCATCGGTATGGCCCGATACGCCAAACGCTTCCACGACCGTGGCATGAACGTACTCGCACCCGCCGCCCGCGCCCACGAGCGCTCCGGCGGCGACTATATCGGCATGGGCTGGCCCGAGCGCCTCGACATCGTCGCATGGATTGGGCGGATCGTTGCGGCCGACCCCGAGGCGCGCATCCTGGTCTTTGGCGAGTCGATGGGTGCAGCAACTGCCATGAACGTCGCGGGGGAATCTCTACCCGCAAACGTAAAATGCATTATCGAGGACTGTGGTTATACGAGTGTTTGGGACGAGTTTTCCCTGCAACTCAAGGACGTGTTCGGCCTGCCCAGCTTTCCCTTGCTCGATGTAGCAAACTTGGTGTGCAACGTGCGCGCGGGCTACGACTTTCATAAGGCGAGCAGTGTGGAGCAACTCAAACACGCGACGGTTCCCATGCTGTTTATCCACGGCGACCAGGACACCTTTGTGCCGTACAGCATGCTCGACCAAAACTACGACGCGTGCGCCAGCAAGGTCAAGCAAAAGCTCACCATCCATGGCGCCACCCACGCCAAGAGTGCGCAAGTTGACCCCGAGCTCTACTGGAACACAGTCAACAACTTCCTCGACGAGTATTTTTAGGCGAATAGCAACGTCTGAGGCTTTATCTGACCCCCTATTTTCGGAAGTATGCGGCAAAATCTGGAACTGCTGACCAGACCACAGTTTTACCAACAATTTATCAGGGGTTTTGTTGCCAAAAAATGTCGTGTGTTCGGCGGTCTCGAAATTTGCCGCATACTTCCGGAAAGCCGCCCGTGAGCGCTGTGCTCACGGGCGGCTTTTGCTCAACTAACGCTACAAAGGCGCTTATTTTGTCCAATAGCTAGGCGCTACTTGACCTCGATGAGCTCATACTCGCTCGTGCCCAGGCCAATCTTCTCGGCGTGCGCGATGCACACGCGCCAGTCGGTGTCGGGATGCGTGATGCAGAAGGGGTCGCGCGCCTGCTCGCCCTCCAGATGCTCGTGATTGTGCTCCATCTTGGCCGCGCTATCGGTGAGCTCGGTGTTGGGCAGCGGCTCGGATGCCATGACGGCATCGGCGCAGGCCTGGTCGATGGCGACCGGGTCGAAGCTCGCAAACATGCCGATATCGTTGACGATAGGCGTGTCGTTTTCGGGATGGCAATCGCAATTGGGGCTGATGTCCATGGCAAGCGAGATGTGGAAGCTCGGGCGGCCGTCGACAACGGCCTTTGTATACTCGGCGATCTTGCAGTTGAGCACGTCGGCCGCGGCGTCATAGCCGGGCTTGATGCAGTCCTGGTTGCATGCCGCAATGCAGCGTCCGCAGCCCACGCAGCGATCGTGGTCGATGGCAGCGACGTGAACCGTGCGGGTGTTGCCGTTGGCAAGCTCGCGCTCGCGGGTGTCGTCGAACGAGATAGCGTTGTGCGCGCAGATCTTTTCGCAGGCGCGGCAGCCAACGCAGTGCTCGGCCGCGACGTTCGGCTTGCCGGCGGCATGCTGCTCCATCTTGCCGGCACGGCTGCCGCCTCCCATGCCCAGGTTCTTCATGGCGCCGCCAAAACCGGCCTGCTCATGACCCTTAAAGTGGGTGAGGCTGATCACGATATCGGCATCCATGAGCGCCTGGCCGATCTTGGCCTCGTGCACGTACTCGCCGCCCTCGACCGGGACGAGCGCCTCGTCGGTGCCCTTGAGGCCATCGGCGATGATGACCTGGCAGCCCGTGGCATACGGGGTAAAGCCGTTCTGGTAGGCGGTGTCAATGTGCTCGAGCGCGTTTTTGCGGCTACCGACGTAGAGCGTGTTGCAGTCGGTAAGGAAGGGCTTGCCGCCCAGCTCCTTGACGACATCTGCGACGGCGCGGGCGTAGTTGGGGCGCAAAAAGCTCAGGTTGCCCAGCTCGCCAAAGTGAATCTTGATAGCGACGAACTTGTTCTCAAAATCGATCTGTTCGATACCGGCGCGACGGATGAGGCGCTTGAGCTTGTCGAGCTGGCTCTCGCGAGCATGCGTGCGCAGGTTCGTAAAGTACACCTTGGCGGGTGCGGCGGGTGCGGCTGCGGTCATAGATCTATCCCCTCGGTCTATATGGCGTTACAGACATAGAGGATGGTACCAGTTAAAGCAGAGTTAAAGTCAAGTACGGTACCTAGTCATTGGGGACACTCTTTCGACACTCGGCAGTTGGGGACAGCCCTTGCCAGCCCGGCCGGCGAACCGGCGAATCGGCAAAGACTGCCCCCGATGACTAGTCATTTAAGTCTGTCCCCAATGACCACTCTTGCTGGGCGCCTGCTGCTGGGTCGCCATCGCCTGCGTGAGCCTGGGCATGCAGCACGTCATCGGCGTCTGGCAGGAAAGGCGTCGTGTGGGACAAAATCCCCCGTCCCAAAATGCGTGTGATGTATGGTCGGCCTAGGAGGGCTTGCGCGCAACCAGGTGGGCACGGAAGCCTTTCTGCGCCTCGAGCTTGAGCAGGAGGAATCCGGCCCTCTCGGCGAGCGCGCGAAGCTCGGACACCTTGCAGATCCGGACATCACCGTGACCCGCGAGGCGCGCCGACGGCAGCTCAAAGGTGTTCATGAGCCATACCACGAAGTCGCTCGACGTGTAGTCGCGGAGAATCAGGCGCCCGCCGGGGCGCAGGACTCGGGCCGCCTCGGCGAAGAACCTCTCGGGGTGCGGATAGTGATGGAAGCTGTTGGAGCAGAGCACGGCGTCGAAGCTTTGCGGCTCGAAGGGCAGGGCTTCGGCGTCCCCGACGACGAAGCGGACGTTTCCGAGCTGCTTGGCGCATGCCGCCTCGATCATTTTGGGCGTGAGATCGAGCCCCGTCAGGTGCTTGCCCGGGTATTCCCCGTGCAGCAGCTCCAGGACTGCTCCGGTTCCGCACCCCACGTCGAGCACGTCCTCGAACGGCTCGAGCGCGAGCTCCTCGAGCATTTGCGGATAGTCGTCCTTGCACATCTCGTAAATGCCGGCATGGCCGGATTCGTAGACCTTTGCCGCCTCGGTGAACTCCTTGATGGAGAGCTGCTTGAGCTCCTCTGCCGATCTTGCCATGGGTCTCCTTCTGTTCGGGGAAGTCTGACGTTGCACGCGTTTGCCCACGTCGGGCCTGGCGGGCAAATAACGCGGGGGCACCCTTCCTTCGGTTCGTGCCCCCGCGTGTGGGCGGTTCTCTATTCCTGGACCTTCAGCGCCTCGGAGAGGCTCACGCGCTTGACGGAGCGCGTGTGCAGCAGCGCTACGACCAGGTAGGTCGCAAAGCCAATACCGACACATGCCGCCATGGACCAAGCGGGCACATAGATCTCGATATTGCCGTTATAGGCGAGCAGCATCGAGCGGAAGATAGCCGTGAGCGAGCCGATAATCACGGGCAGGCTCAGCACGAGTGACGCCGCCACGCACAACGTGATCGAGCGGATGTACAGGTGCGAGATCTCGCCATCGCGATAGCCAAAGACCTTCATGTAGCTGATCGAGCGGGCGCTGTGGTCAATGACAGCCTTGGTCAACAGGTACATAAACAGCAGGAAGATAAACACCGCGAGCCCGATCATCATTCCGATCATTTTGCTCATCATGCCGATGAACTGGTCGCCCACGGCCCGCATGTCGTCGGGCGTGGTGTCGCCGGCAAAGTAACGAGCATCGAGGTCGAGCTTCTCGTCGCTCACATAGCCGTTAAAGTAGGCGGCGTCGTTGCCGAACAGCTCGTTAAAGTCGTCGATACTCATATAGATATTCATGTCCGACTTGGAGCCCCAGGCACAGTCCTTGCCCGCGTACTCAAGGGAATAATGCTCCCCCTCGTACTTGTCGATGAGCGTGACCTTCTGGCCCTCGCTCCAGCCAAACTTGTCGAGCAGGCCGCCGCCAAAGACGACGCGCCCATCGCCGACGTTGAGGTCTTTCCAATAGCGCGAATCGGATGAAATGCCGTAGACGGAAATCGTCTCCTGCCCATTTCCATCGCCGCGGTCGTATTGCAGCTGGTAAACGGCATATTTCTCGGCCTGTGCGATTGCGCCCGCACCGTTGTCGGCCGTATTGACCGGGTGGATATCGTCGTTGTCCGTGTCGATCTTAGAGGCCTTGTCGATCAGGCCGATGGCCTCATCGCGGTCGCAGCCGAGGGCATCGGCAAGATCGTCAAGGCGCGCGTAGAGCGCATCCTTCTTGTCCTGGACCTTGGCAAGCGCATCCTGCGCTGCGGTCAGGCTCTCGGCAGACGGAGATGCGGTCGCGGCATCGGCTGCCGCCTGCGCCGCATCGGCCGCGTCGTCAAGCTCGTCATCGGCATCCCGGGCGGCGGAAAGCAGCGCGCCGTCAACCGATTGCAAGCGCTCGAGTGCCGACCACTGCTCGCGCCCCTCGGCAGTACCCTCGAGCTCCAGCGGAGCCTTGAGCGTGTACTGGTGCTCGGCGACAAGGCTTGTCTCGAGGTTGTCGGCGTAGTGCGTCATCGTGGGCAGAATCGCCAGGCCAAAGAGCAGCAGCAGCGACGCAAACGCAATGCCCACGAAGAGCGTGGCGAAGTTGCCCAGATTGCGCAGGAAGATACGCAGGCGGAAGCGGGAAACAAAACCCATGCGCTCCGGCAGCTGCAGGCCGCGCTTGGTGCCCGACTTGCCGCCCGCCTCGTGACGGAGGAACTGCAACGGCGTCTTGCCCATCTTGCGAAGCAGACCCACCAGCGTGATGAGGATGAGCGCGGCGGCGGGAACCACGGCACACTTCACAAAGATCTCCCAGCTCCAGTACACCTGGAAAGGTGGCAGGCTGTACGAACCGTAATAGAGGCTGCGCATGGGCTCGGTAAAGAACACAACTCCGAGCGCAGTGCCCAAAAGCGCCGCGACCACGCCCACGATAGCGGGAAGCGCAAGGTAGTGCAGCACGATCTCGCGTCGACGATAGCCGCTGGCGAGCAACGTGCCGATGATGGCGCTCTCCTCCTCGATGGTGGCGTCGGTAAGGACCACAAAGACAAACGCCATGATCACGATGATGATGTCGAGCAGCGTCATCCACATCATAGAGTCGCCGTCCACGTCGTCGCGCGCATAGCCAATGCCCTGGTTGGAATCGGCGTCGATCAGATCGTCCACGCGCGCATCGGCGTCGGTCAGCGCCTCGACCATATCTTGCTCGGCGTCAATGCGGTCCGCGGTGGGGAGGTCGCGATCGGTAAAGGTGAAGGAGTAGGTGTAGGCGGGTGCGCCACCGGCATCCTCGAGCGCGGCAAAGCCGCCATCGGTGACCTCGGCCACGCCGTACGTGATGGTGTTCACCGTAAAGTCCGAATTGTTGAGGAACAGCGCCTGGCTATCGGGCTGGGTCATGATGCCGCAGATGATGTAGGTGCGGTCCTCAAGCTCGACCTTATCGCCCACGGCGAGGTCGTTATTGGTGGCAAAGACACGGTCGATGGCCACCTCGTCATCCACCTTGGGTTCCTTGCCCTCACAGTAGGACGCGATATCGACCTTGCTGCGGTGCGCATAGGTGCGCAGCGTGCGCTTGGTGCCATCGTCGCCGGCGGCCTTTTTGATGATGGCGTCGATGGAGAAATTCTTGTAGAGCGTGACGCCGCCGACGTCGCCGGCTGCATCCTCGGCGGCCTTGAGTTGATCGTCGGTAGCCTCGAAGGAGGTGGTCACGCGGCCGTCCTCAATCGTGTACGCATCGCGCATGTCATCGATAAGGCAGCCGATGGAATGCGCTGCGAGCAAAAAACCCGAGGTGAGAGCGATACTTCCGCACATAAGCAAAAAGATGCCCAGGTACTTGCCGATATTGCGGCGCAGCTCGCGTGGGAGACGTTTTGCGAGAGGTGTCATGGCGCCGCCTACCAATCGAGCTCGGCGGCCGCGACG
>URAQ01000052.1 GCA_900545875.1 uncultured Collinsella sp. | reverse complement strand
GGATACGAGCGCCCCTAGGCGACGCCGGAGGAGCCGAAGCCTCCGTTGCCTCGGTCGGTTTCGTCTAGTTCTTCTACTTCTATGAGGTTAACCGTGGGGACTTCTTGGATGACGAGTTGGGCGATGCGGTCGCCTTTGTTGATTTGGATGTTGTTGGAGGGATCCAGGTTGATGAGGATAACCTTGAGTTCTCCTCGGTAGTGGGCGTCGATGAGGCCCGGCGTGTTAACTATAGACAGGCCCTGCTTGATGGCCAAGCCGCTGCGGGGCTGGACGAAGCCGGCGTAGCCATCGGGCAAGGCGATGGCCAGCCCAGTAGAGACCAGACGACGTTCGAAGGGCTTCAGGACGCAGTCCTCGTTGGAGCGCAAATCCAAGCCGGCATCGGTGGGATGGGCGTATTTGGGAAGCTCGACGGTGGGGTCGAGACGCTTTATGTTGACGGTAATGTTGGGCATGGAATCACCTTAGCTTGTCGAGCTCTTGCAGAAACTCATCGACGTCTTTGAAATCGCGGTAGACCGAGGCAAAGCGGATGTAGGCCACCTTGTCGATCTTGGCCAAGCGCTTGAGCACCATGTCACCCAACTCATGGGACGTGACGGCCGTCAGCGTGCGAGAGCGCAGCTCGACCTCGATGTCGTCGATAATCTCATTGAGCTTCTTAGTATCGATATCACGCTTGATGGTGGCGCGCATCAAGCCGACGAGCAGCTTATTGCGATCGAACCGCTGCTTGGTTCCGTCTGACTTAATGACCTCGATTGGGTCTTCGCATCGCTCAAACGTTGTAAAGCGATAGTTACACGAACAACATTCGCGACGGCGCTTAATGGTGTTATTTGACTCCTGCATACGGGAATCAACGACGCGGGTATGTGCCTTGCCACATTTGGGACAGCGCATGGTACCTCCTCTTAAACGATAACAAGGGTACCATGCGCAGCGCGATAATGATTACGAACGAGCAGGAACCTTAAGATGCGCACCGGCGGCGAGCGAACCATGCTCCAGATGATTGACGTTACGGATCATGTCGGAAGTCTCTTGCGTGGAAAGGCCTTCGATAGGATATTCCTCGGCAAGCGACCAAAGAGAATCACCAGGCTGAACGCGAATAGTCTCGTAGGTAACGTTGGAAACGGACTCGGCATACGCGGCGTGACGAGCGCTAAAGACCGACGTAGCGAGGACAACGAAGAGCGTAAGCGCAACGGCAACGGCGACAATCGTCGGAACCTTCAGGGCAACGCGGGCCGGCGCAACTACAGCCTGCTGATTGCGAGCAGGCTTTACGGTCAAAGGCTGAAAGCCGGAGCGGCCACCCTGAACAACCGTAAAAGTGGGTTCTGCAGGCGTCTCGAGTTTAAGGGCCAGGTTTCCCTGGACCATATTCGTTGCGTTCATCATGTTCTCCTCTCGCGTGTTTTGCTGAGAACAGTTTTATCAAGCCGCGCGGACAAAAATGTCTAGCGCGAGAACGAATGTTCGGTTATTATTATCTTCGAACAGTTGTTCCTGTCAAGCAAAATTCGAACATTTGTTTGACATGGGTAGAGAGGATGCCCTGATGGCTCGCAAAATTACCAAGCGTCAGCAGCAAATTTACGACTTCATCAAGGAATATCAGCAGGAGAAGGGTTATCCGCCCAGCGTGCGCGAGATGGCTTCTGCCGTGGGTCTTTCCTCCCCCAGCACCGTGCACGCCCATCTCTCTGCCCTGGAGGCGCGCGGGCTACTCAAGCGCGATGCCACCAAACCGCGCGCCCTGGAACTCTTTAACGAGGACGGTTCCTCTGTCTCAATTTCTAAATCTGACGAGCCCACCGCACCTCGCGGAACGGTCTCGCTACCGCTCGTTGGTCGCGTCGCGGCTGGGATTCCCATTCTGGCCGAGCAGAATATCGAAGACACTTTTACTATCCCGACCGAAATCGCCACCGATCAGGGTTCCTTTATCCTTGAGGTGCATGGGAGCTCAATGATCAATGTCGGCATCTTCAATGGCGATTACATCATCGTCCGTGAACAAAAGAGTGCCATGAACGGCGAAATCGTCGTGGCCATGATTGATGGTTCAGCGACCGTCAAGACGTTCTACAAGGAGCAGGGACGCGTACGCCTGCAGCCCGAGAATGACACCATGGAGCCTATCTATGCAACAAATCCCGTTATCTTGGGCAAAGTCGTCGGCTTGATGCGCCGGTTCTCGTAATGCAAAAACGCATCACCATCTTTGATACCGTCCGCGGGTTTACGATGATTTCAATGGCAGGTTTTCACGCTTGCTACGATCTCGCCTACCTGTACGGTTGGGATATGCCCTGGTTTACCCAGACTGTCTTTCAAGACATCTGGCGCGCCAGCATCAGCTGGGTATTCTTGTTTATCGCGGGTTGGATGTGCACTCTTTCGCGCAACAATATCAAACGTGCCGCCAAATACGCCTTAGCAGCACTCGTCGTCTGGCTGGCAACAACACTTGTCTCAGTCGATGATTCGGTTAATTTTGGCATCATCTACTGCATGGCCGCATGTACCGGCATCGTGGCGTTGACCGATCCCGTCCTTAAAAAGATATCAGCGAGATGGGGCATGTCCCTATGCCTTGTGATGTTCGCCCTCACCTGGAGCATCCCCAAAACAATCTACCCTGTCCCCTACCTGGCGTGGCTGGGATTTCCGAGCCCTGGGTTTGTCTCAGGTGATTACTACCCCATCATCCCGTTTATCTTTATGTATCTTGCAGGATACTTCGCCGCACATATAGCGCAGGGAATCGATAAGACCGTCCCTAGCTGGGCCTACGCCAACTCCCTGCCGGCGCTCGCCAGCCTTGGACGTTATGCACTACCCTTTTATCTGCTGCATCAGCCCATTATACTGGGCATTTTGGAGCTCGCCTACTCGGTGCGATAACGCTCGAGCCGCGGTGCAACACGAACCGGCAGTTTCGCCACAATACGAACGCCATCCTCAAGATATTCCTCATGCAAAAGGGTCCCCTGCTCATGCACGAGTGTAATGAGCGCACCTTCACGATATGGAATGTCGGCTGAAAGCAGTACATCGGTGGCAGCTGCCTCGCGAGCAATGCGATCGACGAGATCGTCGAGCCCCTCGCCCGTTTGGGCCGAGAACAGAACGGCTTCCGGAAAACGACGACGGAAACTTAATCGATCAACGCTATCGAGAAGATCGATTTTATTGAATACGGTCAGCGTTAGGCGCTCTCCGGCGCCGATCTCATCAAGCACGCGGTCGACAGCCTCCAGCTGTCGCTCATAGTCCTCGTCAGACGCATCTACGACTTTGAGAATTAGATCGGCACCCAACACCTCGGACAGCGTCGATTTAAAGGCATCGACAAGACCATGCGGCAGCTTTTGAATAAAGCCGACGGTATCGGTAATCGTCATTCCGCGACCGCCGGGCAGGCGATACGAACGCGTCGTCGGGTCGAGCGTAGCAAACAGCTTGTCCTGCGAAAGTACCGTAGAGCCTGTCAGGCGATTGAGCAACGTCGATTTACCGGCATTGGTATAACCGGCTAACGCGACGCGAAACGCCGGTGACTCAATACGACTCTTGGATTGAACATCACGACGCTGTTCAACCTGCTTGATCTCACGACGAAGCGCAGCGATCTTATTACGAATGAGGCGACGGTCGACCTCGAGCTGACTTTCGCCCTGACCAAAGCGTGAGCCGATGCCGCCGCGCGTCTGTTCCTTGGCGAGATGGCTCCACATGCCGCGCAGACGAGGCAACAGATATTGAAGCTGCGCCAGCTGTACCTGTAGGCGTCCCTCACGCGTCTGAGCATGCAGGCCAAAGATATCCAAGATCAGTGCCGTACGATCGATAATCTTTACCGGCTCGCCCACGGCTTTCTCCAAATAGGATTGCTGCGAGGGCGTCAGGTCGTCGTCAAAAATAACGACATCGGCATCCATGCGATGTACCAGACCGCACAGCTCCTCTACCTTACCGGAACCGATAAACGATTTTGGATACGGCTTTACCAAACGCTGAGACAAGCGAGCCACGCACTGGGCACCAGCCGTGTGGGCAAGGCGCTCCAGCTCATCGAGCGATCGATCGAGTGGCCATGCATTGTCGCGCCACTCAACACCAACCAAAATGGCACGCTCGGGCTCGGGTGCCGTGGGAACAAGGGGGAAACGAGCCATTAGGCAGCCTCAATACGATGCAGGATATCAGCAACGACCTCATCGATCGTACATTCATCCATATCAAACCACGCGATACGGTCATCGCGCTTAAACCACGAAAGCTGACGTTTGGCATAGCGACGCGAACGCATCTTAATGAGCTCGCGAGCCTCATCCATGCTCGTCACGCCATTGAAAGCATCGATGATCTCTTTATAGCCAATTGCCTGCATCGAAGTCAGGGCATCTCCCAGCCCCTGGTCCATAAGACCGCGAACCTCATCAACAAGACCCTGTTCAAACATCAGATCGACACGCAGGTTAATGCGCTCGTAGAGCACCTCACGATTACGCGTCAGACCAAACCATAGGGCATGATAATGCTCGCGCGGAACACTAAACTGACTTTTTTGCTTTGCATAGGAGATACCATCATCATGCATCTCGAGCGCACGAATCACACGGCGCACGTTATGGGGATGAATAACAGCAGCCGATTCTGGATCGCGCTCGGCAAGCAGAGCATGCAGTTCTTCCTCGCCAATACGCTCGGCAAGTTCCTGATACCCCGCGCGACGATCGTCCTCAAGCTCGCCCGAGGGAAAATCCATCTCATCCAGGGCGGCCTTGAGATACAAGCCTGTGCCCCCGCAAAACACCGGTAGGCGGCCCTCGCCAAGCAAACGCTCAACATGCGCGCGAGCGTCAGCCTGATAAAGCGCCGCAGAGTACGCCACACCCGGCTCTACAATGTCGACGAGACGCAGCGGCGCCGTACACTCATCGGGCGCCATCTTTGCGGTACCGATGTCCATGCCGCGATAGATTTGCATCGCATCGCACGACAGCACTTCGGACGAAAGACGAGCCGCCAAACGGTCGGCAACATCACTCTTACCAACCGCCGTCGGACCGACGATCGCAACGGCGGAAAGACCTGCCCCGGGAGAAACCATTAGCGCGGCTCGCCCACAACGGAGCCGGACAAATACCAGGTCTTGGCAACGTCAACGTCAACATCAACGATCTTGCCAACAAGCTGATCGATGCTGTAACCCTCGGGGATAGGCGCATGCACGGTCTGATTCTTGGGACTCTTGCCCAGCAGGACCGCGTCGTTCTTTTTACTCGTTCCCTCAATGAGCGCCGGCACCACAGTATGAAGCTCACCCTGGTTGTACTCGTGCGCCGTGGTCTCGATAACCTTAACCAGGCGGTTGAAACGCTCGAGAATAACCTCATGCGGCGTAGGATCGTCAATCTCGGCGGCCGGGGTACCGGCGCGCTTGGAATAGATGAAGGTATAGGCCTGAGCATAGCGGACCGTCTCGGCAAGTGAGAGCGTCTGCTCAAAGTCTTCTTCAGTCTCGCCCGGGAAGCCAACGATAATGTCGGTCGAGAGCGCGATATCGGGCATGCGGTTGCGAATGCGATCGACCAGGCCCAGATAGTCCTCGCGTGTATAACGGCGATTCATCTCTTTGAGGATGCGCGTGGAGCCCGACTGAACGGCCAAGTGAAGCTGCGGCATGACGGCGGGCGTCTCGGCCATAGCGTCGATGGTCTCGGGGAGCAGATCCTTGGGATGCGAAGACGTAAAGAAGATGCGCTCCACACCCGTATCGCCCACGGCACGCAGCAGATCGGCAAAACGCGGCTTGCCAAACAGATCGCGACCATATGAGTTAACGTTTTGGCCCAGCAGCGTAATCTCACGCACGCCCTGGCGCACCAAACCGGTCACCTCGTCGACAATCTCCTCGAAGGGGCGACTTTTTTCGCGACCGCGCACGTACGGCACGATGCAATAGGTGCAGAAATTATTGCAGCCTGTCATGATGGGCACCCAGGCGTGATACTGGGTCTCGCGATGCCACGGCATGCTCATGGCATCCGTATCCTCATGCTCATTGGTGCGGATATGACGCTTACCATCAAGGAACGCCTCGGCAATGAGCTCGGCCACATGTGCGATGGAATGCGTGCCAAAGATGACATTGACGTTATCGACGTTGGTGAGCAGGCCCTCTCCATCACGCTGCGCGATGCAGCCGCCCACGGCAACCACACGCTTGCCCGAAGGCGAAGGCGGCAGGCTTTTGCAGGAATTGCACTGACCGTACAGGCGAGTATCGGCGGCCTCACGCACACAGCATGTCATGAAGACAACGATATCGGCATGCTCGGGATCGAGCGCCATGAGGCAGCCATACGAATCAAGCAGACCGCTCACACGCTCGGAGTCGTGCTGATTCATCTGACAGCCAAAGGTGCGGATAAAGTAGGTTTTACCGGCAAGAATATCGCGTACGGAACGCTGGTCCATGTGCATAAGTCCTAACGATGGGGAGCGAAACGAGGCAAGCAGAAGCTATGCCACAGGCTTAACATCATCCATGACGACGTTATCCATAGCAGCTCGATTGATCTGGTGAACGTAGATAGAAAGGCGGATGGCCGTGCGCGACTCCCCGTTAATGAGGATGTCGGAGAACACAGGCGCACAGGAAATATCAAAACCGGTTGGAATCAAAAAACCGCGCGCGATAGCAACGGCCTTAATGGCCTGGTTGACAGCACCGGCACCGACACACTGAATGTTGACGGGTACACCATCCTTGACCATGCCGGCGATGGCGCCGGCAACGGACGCGGGCGATGATTTGCTTGATACCTTCAGGCAATCCATGAAGAAACTCCTGCGTTTAAAAGTACGTTTTAACTGCAATAACTTTATCGTACCGAGTGGACTCGGTAAAGGCACTATTCCTCTTTGGCAAGATCGAAGGTCACGGTGATTCGATCACGCGAAACACGGATCTTTGGGTCGCCGCAAAGATTGAGATAGTACCGGGCGGCAAGGTCATTAAAGTCGCGCTCCACAGCACGCGAAAACTGTGCCATGTCATCCTTGGCAATACGCAGCCCACGACGATCCTTCGCGAGATCGACAGGAGCCGGCGCATGCGAGGATGAGTCACGCTCGCGCAGCAGACGCGCAGTCACACCGCGAACGGGCTTAATCTGCCCTGCCAAAATGCGATGGGCCGTGCGCTCGGACATTTCAAGACCCAAACCCGAACAAATACGAATAAAGTCCTCGGCATCAGAGGCAAGGCCTAAACGATCGACAACCGGAAGCTCGCTCTCATCATCAATAAACAGGAGACGAGACGTATCGAGCCGACTTGACGCCTGAGCATAAAGGGTCGCGGCAATCTCAGACGGAGAACCAAGATAGACATCGCAACCACGCAGCTCCTCGAGCGCAAACTCACAGGCAGCGCGAATAATATTATGCGGGCCGCGAGCACAGACATAACGTCCGTCCTCATCCTTGACGGCCTGGGGCCAGCTGGACTGATCGGCACGCTCGCTGAGGCGGTCGGCTGCAACGCTCACCTTAAAGGCTGAACCAAGATCGACGCCGGACGTGACCACACGGGCCTCGTCGGTGTTCTGCTTGATCGAAAACAATGCCATGCCACGACCGTGAACGCCCCAACGGTCCATCTTCATGCTCTCGAGCTTTGAGGTAACGCGAGCATCGAAGATTCGCTCTTGCATATCCTGCGGAACGCCCGAGCCGTTATCCAGAAAGACAAGCGTGCGGACGCCATCTTCCTTGGTCGTGGCGAGATAGACCTTGTCGGCGCCGGCATCGCGAGCATTACGGAGCATTTCGATGACGATATCCTCGACATGCTGAATGTCGTGCTTCGCCTGGCGCCGCTCGGCCTCCGAAACGCGGAGACGGACATACCCCTCGCCAAGGTTCTCCTCGACGCGAAGGTTGCCCTCCCCCGACATCGACGCGATAAATGAGATGAGCTCGTTCGCGTCGCTCATGTTATTTAGCGATATCGACAGCACGGCTCTCGCGAATCACGACGACGCGCACCTGACCGGGATACTCCATTTCTTCCTCGATCTGATGGGCGATATCGTGAGCCAGAACCGTGGACTGGGCATCGGAGATCTTGTCAGGCTGAACCATGACGTGGACCTCGCGACCAGCCTGCATGGCATAGGTACGCTCGACGCCGTCATGGGAGTTGGCGATCTCCTCGAGCTTCTCGAGACGCTTGATGTAGTTCTCGGCAGACTCGCGACGGGCACCGGGGCGAGAAGCAGAGACGGCATCAGCGGCCTGTACCAGGACATCGAGCACCGTGTTGGGGTCGACATCGGCGTGGTGAGCCTCGATAGCGTGGACGATAACGGGCTTCTCGCCATAACGGCGGGCAAGCTCGGCGCCGATGACGGCATGCGGGCCCTCGACGTCGTGGTCGATTGCCTTGCCCAGGTCATGAAGCAGGCCGGCGCGCTTGGCGGTCACAACGTCCAGGCCAAGCTCGGAAGCCATCACGCCGCAGAGATCAGAGACCTCGAGGGAGTGCTGAAGCACGTTCTGACCAAACGAAGTACGGTAGCGCAAGGCACCAAGGGTCTTGACGATCTCGGGGTGCAGGTCGTGGATGCCGGTATCGAAGGCAGCCTGCTCGCCAGCCTCGCGCACGCGCTGCTGAACCAGGTCGGCAGCCTTGTGATACATCTCCTCAATGCGGGCGGGATGAATGCGGCCGTCAGCAATGAGGTTCTCGAGGGCAACACGGGCGGTCTCACGACGGACCGGATCGAAGCTCGAAAGAACGACGGTCTCGGGCGTGTCGTCGATCACGAGGTTGACGCCGGAAACCTGCTCGAAGGTGCGGATGTTGCGACCCTCGCGACCGATGATACGGCCCTTGAGGTCATCAGAGGGAATGTGCACGGAGGTAACGGTGACCTCGGCAGTGTGGTCGGCAGCGCAGCGCTGAATCGCCAGGGACAGAATCTCCTGGGCGGTCTTGTGGCACTCTGCGCGAACCTGCTGCTCGGACTCGCGAATGATCGTGGCGGCCTCGTGGGTGACCTCGCCGCGAACCTTATCGAGGAGCTCCTTGTGGGCATCCTCGCGGGTAAGGTCGGCGATACGCTCGAGCTCGGAGGTCTGCTTTGCGCAGAGCTCCTCGAGCTCACGGGAGCGCTTCTCGACCTGACCGGCCTGGCTGGAC
>URAQ01000051.1 GCA_900545875.1 uncultured Collinsella sp. | reverse complement strand
ACGTCTCAACGCGCCTCGCGCCCCGTTTTAAAATCGCTAGTACTTCTCGATGCCCATGTAACGACGCACGTCCGGGTGATGGTCGAACACCTTGCCGCGAGCGGAGCGCAGCTCACAGTTCATCGCGTAGAACAGGATTGGATCAAGGAACGCGCGAACGCTCGCCGGTACTTGGTCCATGCCGTACTCCATGGCGTCGAGCACCATAAGAGTGTCGGTATGGGTCTCGAGGAATGCGAGGGCGCGCTCATCCATGGCTCGGCACTCACTAGAAGACATCTGCAGGAAGTAGAAGACTCCGGGCTCGGTCACCTCGAAGGGGCCGTGGAAGTACTCGCCGGAGTGGATATAGGCGCAGCTCTGCCACTGCATCTCCATAAGCGAGCAGATAGCGAAGCCATAGGCCTGGCTAAACACGGGACCGGACCCCAAGATATACAGGAACTTGTGGTCCTGGCACAGGGCGGCAAAACGGTCGCAGAGTTCGGCGTTGACCTTCTCGCGAGCTGCAGGCAGGATCTGGTCCATCTTGGCGATGCCTTCGTACATGTCGGCAAGGTCGGCATAACCTTCCTGCTGATCCAGGAGCTCGGAAGCGAGAGCCAAAGAGATGCCGGCGGGCACCTCCGCCTGCGGAACTCCCTCGCCCCACGGATATACCCAGCACGTCCACTCACCGTTATCGATGCCGGAACCCGCGTTGTCCGTCTGCACGATAACGGTCGCGCCCGCCGCCTTGGCGATCGAGCACGCATCGATTACCTCGGGGGTGTTGCCGGAGTGGCTGCAAGCGATGACAAGGGACTTTTCGCCCAGGCGCTTGGGACGCATGATATCGAACTCGCGGGCGGTATACGCCTCGCTGGCAAACGTAGTCGCCTCGCGCTTGAGCAGCTCGTGGGCGGGCAGCAGGTCGATGAGGGAGCCGCCGCAGGCAACCCAGAAGACGCTATCGAAACCGCCCTTTTCAGCGATTGCGTCGGCGATAAGATCATGTGCGTTCATTGTTATTCTTCCTTTCGATACGGCGGACGAATCCGCCAACGTTTACTGCGAGTCTTCTCGTCAAGCGTGTTGACTTCCCCACGCGAATGGGAGCTACGCGCTAGTCGACAAAATACCTCTCGAAGGCGTCCATGTTATGCCGGTCCGCTGCTGCGGGATCATCGAAATACCTTCCATCGGTGATCTCCTGACCAAGATAGCCCTCGAACCCATGCGCGTTGAGGACGCGTACGAAATCGTCCATACTGTGCTTTCCATCGCCCCAAACCAGATGGCCATATGGGTCGCCATCAATGAAGCGCATGTTCCTTATGGCACCATCGCCAAACTCGGCAAACCACTCTTCAAGGCTCTCGCCGGCGACTCCCATAGCGGTAGTGTCCACCATTGGAGTAAGGTGCGGGCTGGCTACTTGGTCAAGCATGCGCCTGGCGTCCGCGAGTGTAACCACCAAGTTGCTCTCTTCCGGCCTCAGGCTCTCCATGCAGAGGGTCACGCCGTGCTCGCCGGCATAGTCCGCAAGAATCGCCAAGTGCTCGGCAGAGCGCTTCCAAGCCTCCTCGCGGTCCTCGTCCCAATCGCCCCAACCGGAGTTGATGGACATATACGGGGCGCCGAGCACCTCGGCGAGCTCGATGCCGTGCTTAAAGTAAGCGAGGCTCCGCTGCGCGTGGAGGGGCTTTCTGGCAGCGTACTGCCACGGATACACCACGTTCTCCGGACACAGGGAGCTCACGGAGAGTCCGCGGGACTCGATCTTGCGGCGAAGCTCGTCGGCCACGAAATACCCCGTGTGGTCCAGCGTCACGTGCGGCTCGGCCGCCCAAAGCTCGATGGTTTTGAAGCCAAGGCGCTGCTGAGCATCAAGGAAGTAATCGAGCGACCACATGATGTAGTGAATGTTCATGCCGGCGACCTGCTCGCGACGCAGACGGGGTGTGGAAGCGCTTAAATCCATGCTGGGCACCTCCTACATCGGCAGTAGGCCGGAGATCACAGTCGCGACCAATCCGAACAGAACCATGAAGATAAAGAACTTCCAGATGGTCTTCCACCATTGCCCGAAGGAGATCTTCGCCACGGCAAGACCCGCGACGGTCATGCCCGCAACGGGGCTGATGGTGTTGACGGTCTGGTTCGCGAACTGCAGAGCGGTGACGGCAGCCCCGGGATTGAGGCCCATAAGCTCGGTCAGCGGGCCCATGACGGGCATGGTGAGTGCAGCGAGGCCGGAGCTGGAAGGAACCAGCAGCGAAAGCAGGCCGAGGACGATGTACATGAAGGTGGTATAGATGAAGGACGGAGCGCCCGCAAGGAGTCCGACGAGCCAGTTAAGAATAGAGTCGATGATCATTCCGCCCTCTGCGACGACCAGGATGCCGCGGGCGATGCCGATGATGCAGGCTGCGTAGGCGAAGTCGGCGATTCCGCGGACGAACTCCTCCGCAATGGTCTTCTCGTCCAGGCCGCCGAGTATGCCGGCAAGAAGGCCCATGGCCAGGAACACCATGGAGATCTCGTCCATATACCAGCCCTGGGTAACGAGGCCCCACACGATAACGCCCATGCCGACCGCGAAATCAATGAGGACGAGCTTGTGGCGAAGCGTGAACTCCTCTTCGATAGAGGCATCGGTGACAGAGAACTCGATGCGCTTCTGCTTATCGTCCTCATAGGTGATGGAGGACTTGGGATCGAGCTTGACGCGGCGCGCGTAGCGCATGGCCCAGAAAATGCCCGCGGCGGTGAAGATGACCCACAGGATGGCGCGGAGCCAAAGCTGGGGATTTCCCTCGATGCCGATAACGCCCTGGGCGATCAGCACGTTGAAAGGATCAATAGTGGATGCGCAGTAACCAAGGTTGGGGCCGAGGAAGCAGATGATGAACGCGGTCATGGAGTCATACCCGATGCTCAGCATGATGGGGATGAAGATCGCGTAGAACGGCAGCGCCTCCTCGGACATGCCGAACGTGGTGCCGCAGATCGAGAGCAGGATCATGGAGATGGGGATGATCAAGATGTCCTTGTTCTTCAGCTTCTTGATCACGCGGCTCATGCCGGCGTTTAGGGCGTTGGTCTTGGTGACGATGGCGAACGATCCGCCGATCAGCAGGACGAACGCGACGACATCGGCCGCAGCCTGAATGCCCTTGGCGGGAGCCTGCAGGACGGCATCGATGCCCTGTCGCAGATCGACGGTCTCCCCCGTCTCCGAATCGGTGTAGACCTTGTCGACCTCTTGGTACGTTCCGGCTACGGCGACTTCTCGCTCGCCCGCGGCCGTCTGAATGGTCTGGCGGTCGAACTGACCCGATGGGACGATCCATGTGAGCACCGCGAAGAACACGATCAGCATGAACGCGATGGTGTACACATGGGGAAGCTGGAGATGGAATCTGCGCTTGGGCTTCTCCTGTTTGGCATCCGGCATTCTTAACCTCCTGCCAGAGCAACGATGCTTGCCAAAAATCCTTCACGTATAGGCAAACATCTTAGGTTGTTCTATGTATAACCTGCATGAAGGCGTCGGTCAAGAAACATATTAGGTTGTTCTATAAGTGGTAACTTTTACGCGCTAAACGGACCTGCCGCGGCAATACGAGAACAGCGCTGTGTGAGACAGAGCCGCTAGATATCGAAGCTGTAGCGCGAACCCACGTAGTACTGTCTGCCATAGCAGAAGCGCTCTCCGTTGGAATCGAGAAAGCCCGCGTTCATGAAGAACAGCGGCTCCCCTACTGGGACCTTGAGCTCGCGGGCGGCATCAATTCCCGCACGGGCGATCTCCAGCCTGCAGGGATCGGACGAGCAGGGATACCTACCCGTACGCTCCCCCACGGCCTCGAATATCGAACAATTGGAGAGACCGATATCTTTGAGAAATTCGAATCCATCGACAGGATAGTAGTTGTTCTCGAACAGGACCGGCACGCCGTCTGCGGTACGCACGCGTGAGACCAAGATGAGGTCAGAGCCTTCATCCAAGCCAAAGAAAGAAGCGAGGTCGCGATCGGCGGCAACGGTCTTGCGGGCAACGACGCGAGCGCCCGCCTTCATGCCGTTTTCAGCGCATGCTTGGGTAAAACTCTGAACATCGTCCTTCTGATGCACCTTGCGAATTATCTTTGTCGCGGTCACAAACGTACCACGCCCCTGCCGCTTGGTGAGATACCCCTCGCCCACAAGCTCCTCTATTGCGCGGCGAACCGTGACCCTTCCCACGCCGTACATCTTAGAAAGCTCAAGTTCCGTTGGAATCTGCGAGTCAACGGGATATGTCCCCTGTTCGATATCGCTCTTAAGCAAATCGAGCACCTGTTGATACAGCGGGGCGGAAGAGCCCCCATCCAGATGCGCATCCACAAAAACTCTCCCTTTAAGGCGTTCGCGATCTCAACGACTCCATTCTACCGCACACGGAAAAATGAGGTTAAACACATAGGGGCCCTGCATGTTTGAGCGTATCGGGAATCTGGTCGCTGATTTCGTCCGCATTTGCTTGCGAAAAACCAAAACGCTCCTCGCGCTTGGCGAACACGGTGAGGCCCGCCGCCTTGCACGCAGCGATCGATGATGCTCGTGTGATGTTGGCTTCCTTCCTTTGCTTGCGAGGCGCGTCACTCGTCCTGCTGAGCCGCGGGCCCATCGTTCGGCGTGGCCTGCCTGCGCGGGGCATGCCGGGAATTGATGTAGTCGTATGCGTAGGCGATCTCCGTGACGGGGACCTCCACGTGGTAATGGGCGGAAATGTCAGAGAAGCTCGTGCGGAATGCCTCGACGAAATCGTTGTGTTCATTGGCGAAGCGCTGCTCGTCTGCGTAGTTCTCGATGGGGCTTCTGGTCACGAGGCGCTCCACGAGACAACACAGGTGCACGTAGAGCCCCATGCTCACACGAGCGCCAATCACGTCTCCGGTGAGCTGCTGGAGCCGCTCTGCGGCACTCTCGATTTCGCCGAAGAGCTTGTTGGGGTTAAGGATTGTGATGGACTCGACCACGTTCCTGAGGGTCATGTTCTTGACGAGATTCTGGTGGAACGTGCGCAAGCTGTCAGCGTCGAGCAAGCGTGCGAAGGCGCGGTCTATCTGGGCCGTTCCTTCGCCGGCGATGAGTTCCTCGAGCGAAATGAACGGGACTCCGTCGGCGTGCGGATTGTCCGTGCCGATGACCGAGCGCACGTTGTACTGGGAGAAGGCGGCATCCTCAGATCCGTTATTGGCGAGCTGCCGCCAGTCAACGGCGACAAGCCGCGCGGGGGACTCGCCAGGCAGGCTCTGCGCCACGAGATCGCGGATCCGCGCAGCTGCGTCAAGTCCGCCTTCGGAGCAGAAGACAATCGCGTCCGGTCGGGCGTTGCGCGCCACGATGTGATAATTACAGGTGCAAGCTGCCGCAGCATCGTCGAGAACCTCTCGCACGGAGCGACCCGCGATAAGTCCGGCGCCAACCTCCACCGCAAGGCCGGTAGAGGCGTTGTTTATGATGCCGAGCGTCATGCCGGAGGTGGATTCCAGACTCTTATAAATATCCTGGAGCGATCCCATGTCCACGAGGATGACGACCTCGTCTGCGTAGGAGAAGCGGTCGATGATTTGCTGAAGAGGAACAGCGACGTCCGTAACCTTCTGGTCGTAGGGCATGTCGATGGCCTCGAAGACCCTCGTGTCAAGAATCCGATTGGCGGCGTCGGCGATGCTCGTGGCGGTCGAGTAGCCATGACTGAGGACGATACCGACGCTCCGACGACGCTTAGACGGGTCGAGTGCGAGTGCCGCATGCGCAAGGACGAGCAGACACGTGAGATCGTCGAGTGCGATGCCGAGCGTGGCCTTGAGTTCATCAGCGATGCAGGCGCAGACAGTAACGGCAAAGCGGTTGCGCTGGGCCACGACGCCGCGCATGCCGGAAAGCTCGCTTGCATGGGAGCTCTTCCAACGCGAGAGGCTTGCGGGCGGCCACAGCTGGAGGCAGATGCCCTGGGCGATTAGATGCGAGCTCTTTCGGGACAAATCGATCGAGTAGAGTTCGTTCACGGAAGTGACGACGCTGTCGGCGATCTGCTCGTATGCGTCGGACTTCGAGCGGCCCGGGTTTTGCCCGAACGCCAGGTAGTCCTCGAGGTCGCGGGCTCGCTCCACCAGCTGAGCGCTGCACGCGCCCCCATCAAGCGTGCCTTCGCGATAGCTCTCGTATGGCTCCAGCATGGCGTCGAGTACATGCCGTGCGCGGTCGTCCGCCTGGCTTTGGATGCTCCGGGTGGTGTCGATGAGCTGCATGTCGTTCTCGCTGCGCTCGAGTGCGGAGCCGGCAAGGATTGCGGAGGGAAGCTGGTAGGTGCGAATCTCCAGGCTGTCACCCTTCGTGTCTAGATAGGCCTCGGCGCAACAGTTGGTGATGCAGTCGCGCAGGCCGCGTACGTTCTCCTCGAAGTTGGTGCCGGCGAGGGCTCGGAAGGCTCCGCGACTTATGAGGATGTCGCGTCCTATGCGTCGGCCCTCCTCCTTGAGGAAGTGGAGAGTCAGTTCCTCACGCTCCTCCTGGGTGCGCTCGCGCAGAGACGGCACCTGGGCGGACATGGGGATGCGACGCGTGAGGCTGCGGCACTCGGTACTGTCTGCCTCGTTTGAGGTGGCAAAGATAAGGCGCACAGCAGGGGCTGGCACAATGGCGCCCGCCTGTGCGGAGGCCCACTCCAAGAGCGCGTCCTGGGCAGCGGGTGAGAGGGCGTCGACGTCCTTGAGATAAACGATGCCGCCGCTCGCCCGATCTGTAGGCCCGCCATCTGCGCACAGGTCGTGAGTGAGCGCGCGGGCATCGTCTGCGTAATGCGAGCAGTCGATGCTCACAAGCTTGGCTTCCTGCTGCAGGACGCCGACGTTCTTGCCGTATTCGAGGGCAAGTTCGGCGAGTAGACCCTTGCCGGTTCCCGAGGCGCCACAGAGCAGGATGGGCAGGCCAGCTGGCGGGTACTTGAGCGCGGCGCAGAGCTGGCTGATGCAGGGCGCAAGGCTCAGCTCGTGACCGATTGCGCGGTCGAAGTCGAGTCGCTCGCCGTTTCCGAGCGTGGCGAAGAGCTGCTCGACCGAAGGGTAGGTGCTACGCTCAATGCGAGACTGGAAGAAGCGTTCGAGGGAGCGGCGGTGGAAGTAGCACACCGGTCGTGCCCCTGCTTTCACCACGAGGCCAGCGCGCACGAGCTCGTTGAGATACTGACTTGCCAGGCTGCGCGAGATGGCGAGCGAGTCGGTTATAGATGCCGTGGTGAAGTGGTCGAGACGGTTCTGGATGCGCCCGCCCCGCGTGCTGCCAAGCTCGCGCGTGATGCGATCGAGGTAGGCAAGCAGGTCTTTCTGTGTCTCGGGGATGTTCATGCGGCTGGTCCTCCTTTCGCCACACACCTTACGGGCGGGGTGGTGCGCGGAACGGGTTGGCGCCAGTGTTTCGTCACGGGCGCGTGCACTTCGGCACTCCATGCTACATCTGAGTGGCATATGGCGACTTCTCGACACTCGCGCTCGACACAGCGAGCGGAAATGGCGCTGCCTGCCGAGCGCCTCGCGGGCGCATCCCGACCGCAGAAGTGAGCGCGAAGGCTCGTCGAAGTGCTGGGTGGGGGACCGGCGGTCTGGATACGCGGTTTCGTTCGGCGAAGGCGGCGAGGCGAATGGCATGGCGAACGTACGGGTTTGACGTGAACGGGTTGCCCGTGGCGGCGTGGTATCTGGAGGAGACGGTCGAGCAGGTGCTCGCGCCGCTGCTCGCCCGTCTCGCGCGCTCGCATCAGGAGAAGGGGTCGCAGGCCCATCTCGGCAACCCGGTGCGCATACGCTATTGCGACCGGGACGGCCACGTGTCGCGAACGGATATCGTCCGCCAGGTGGACGTCGCGCCGCGAAATGCAGACTCGCCTCAATCGTCGGTAAGGGGTGCCGCGGGCGATACGATGGAATCCACGGACCGCACCGCGCCGCCGAGATTGCGACGCGAACGCAGGCGATGCGCCCGAAAAACTCCTCCGCGCATGTAGGGCGAAACGCCAGATTGGAGCTCCATGAACGATTTCTCCTTCTACTCCCCCACCCGCTTTGTCTTTGGGCGAAAAGCGACCGACAAGGTTGGGGGACTCTGTCCGCCTCCGGCTACCGCTGAGCGCTCATTGTCTACGGCAGGGGTTCCGCAGTTCGCTGCGGAACGCTCGTCCGCGTGAGGGCATCGCTCGATGCCGCGGGCGTGGAGCACATCGGGCTTGGAGGGGTGCGTCCAAACCCCGAAATAGGCTTGGCACGAGAAGGCGTCGAGCTCGCACGGGCAAACGACGCCGACATCATCCTGCCCGTGGGCGGCGGCTCCGTCATGGACTGCGCGAAGGCCATCGCACTGGGGCGGTATACGACGGCGACGTATGGGACTTCTTCCGCAAGCGCGCCGTTCCCGCCGACCGCATCGACGTCGCCTGCGTGGTGACCATCCCCGCATCTGGTTCCGAGGCCTCTAACTCCTGCGTTATCAGCAACGACGAGGAGCACCTCAAATGCAGCATTAACACGGACCTCAACCGCCCGGCCATCGCCTTCCTCGACCCGGAGCTGACCTTCAGCCTGCCCGCCTGCCAGACCGCCGCGGGAGTGACCGACATGATCGCCCATATCATGGAGCGACTCTTCTCCGGCGAGCCCGCCGTGGGCGTAACCGACAACATCGCCTGCGGGCTAGTGCGCGCCGCGAGGGAGGCGGCGCCCAAGGTGATGGAGAACCCCGATGACTACGACGCCCGCGCCGAGATCATGTGGGTGGGTACGCTCGCCCATAACGCCCTGCGCGACGGCGATTGGACCTGCCGCGGCCTTGAGCACGAGCTATCCGCACTGGACACCAAGATCACGCACGGCGCCGGCCTCGCCGTCATCTTCCCCGCCTGGATGCGCTACGTATGGCGAGAGCACCCTGAGCGCTTCCTGGAGTTCAGCGCCCAGGCCCTTGGCATCGAACCCATCGATTCGGACGCGGACGAGCTCGATGTGGAGGTAACCCCCGAGCAGGCAATCGAGTACGCGGTCGAAGCGACCATCGACGAGCTGCAGGATTTCTTCGTCTCGCTGGGAATGCCGCGCGCGCTATCGGAGTTCGGAGTCACCGAGGACGATATCGAAAAGATGATTCCGGGCCTCAAGATCAACCGCGGAGAGCTCTTCGGCAGCTTCAGGAAGCTCACGCTGGACAACGCGAGAAAGATTTACCGCAGCGCACTCTAGGAAACAGATGCCAGTCCCCCACGGGCGAGCAGCACGGCGGCCCCCGCAAACCAGAAACGGCGCCGCTCCCGCGACGCCGTCATATTCCCTGGTGCCCCCGGGCGGATTCGAACCGTCGAC
>URAQ01000050.1 GCA_900545875.1 uncultured Collinsella sp. | reverse complement strand
CGGCCGATTTGCCCTGCGTCGCTGCAGCGAGAAATGCCGCCGTCTCGGACGGGTCGCTTGCGGGGCGGGGAGCGGGCGTGGACGCCGAAGTGGGTGCGGGCGTAGGCGCGGGCGTCGAAACAGGCGACTGCGCAGGAGTCGGCGCAGATGCGGGCTTAGGCGCAAGTGTGGGATCGGGGCTTGACGGGCGAGCCCCGCCGCCCATGAGTTCGTCGGCGGTCCACGGGCGATCATCCATCACGTCGTCAAGGCTTAGCGAAAACAGGTCGTCTTCACCCTCATCGAACATGCGGTGCACATGTCCACCAATTGCCGGAATCAATCCGCGACCGGTGCATGATGCCTTGCTCAACGCCATTCTGTTCCATCCTTTCGAAATACTAATGACATCGATTATATGGAACTTCCCAAGCGGCTCGGTCTTGGATTCGTGCTTTCCAGAACTCGCGCCCAAAAGGGGAGGGCAATCCAGGCGAGTGCCTACTTGTCGCCGGCCGCCGCCTTGGCCTCATTGAGGTAGCTATAGAAGCTGTATTTGGAGATGCCAAAGAACTCGCAGGCGCGCTCGCTCGACTTGGAAATGAGGAAGGCGCCGCGACGGTCGAGGTAGCCAATGGCACGAATGCGCTCGTCTTTGGTCATGAGCGCCGCGGGCTTGCCCACAAACTGCTCGCACTCGTGCAGCAGGTCCTCGAGCAGGTCGCCGATGTTCTTGGTAATGGGCTCGGGCTCGGTATAGCCCGTGCCGCCGGTGCCGGTAAAGGCGTCGAGCGAACGCTCAAAAGCCTTCATGAGCGTAATGTCAAAGTTGATGCCCAAAATGCCGACGGGCTTGCCTTCGTCGTTGCGGATAAAGATGGTCGAGGACTTGAGCAGCTTGCCATCGGTGGTTTTAGTGAGGTACGGCTCGCGGTCGTGTACGTCGGTGGCGCCCTCGTGCATGGACTCAAACACGATATGGCTGGGGCCGTCACCCAGTTTGCGCCCGCTGACGTGGCCGTTTTCAATCACTACGATGGAGTGGTCCACGTCCTCGGTCTCCAGATCGTGGACGACGATTTCGCAGTTGGGGCCAAATTGGAGCGCCAGGCCGTGTGCAAGGCGCTTATAAAACTCAATCTGTGCGGGGGTCATAGGTGCCTTCCTAAAAATTAGTTTGGGCTCACTGTGCCATAAACCACACATGACCGCAAACAAATCCATCAACAAGGCAATTCATGACCGTTCGGCGGCGAAAAAGTACCGATTGCGGCAACAAACAATTCGTTAGGTATACCAATCAAAAAGTGTGATAGAACATTACTAACAAACTTTTTGTTTGGCATCCACATAAAAGTTCAGTCGTATGAATGGGAATGGGCTGAAACGCGTATGCGGGGGCCGGCAAGAGAGGACTTAAGGAGTTCACCGTATGGCCGATAAGATCCAGTGGGCGAGCAACACGATGCCCAAGAGCGATGACAAGCACTTGGGAATCATGAGCCTCGACCACGTGAAGAAGGCCCGCGCCTTCCACCAGTCGTTCCCCCAGTACACCGTCACTCCGCTTGCTCGCCTGGACGGTCAGGCCGCGCGCCTGGGCCTGTCCAACCTGTGCGTTAAGGACGAGAGCTATCGCTTTGGCCTCAACGCCTTTAAGGTTCTGGGCGGCTCGTTTGCCATGGCCAACTACATTGCCGACGAGACCGGCAAGGACGTTGCCGAGTGCACCTTCGATTACCTGACCTCCGATCAGCTTGCCAAGGACTTTGGTCAGGCTACATTCTTTACCGCCACCGACGGCAACCATGGTCGTGGCGTGGCATGGGCTGCCAACAAGCTGGGCCAGAAGGCCGTCGTGCACATGCCCAAGGGTTCTACCAAGCCCCGCTTCGATAACATCGCCGCCGAGGGCGCCACGGTGACCATCGAAGAGGTCAACTACGACGAGTGCGTGCGCATGGCCGCCGCCGAGGCCGATGCCTGCGAGCGCGGCGTCATCGTTCAGGACACCGCTTGGGAGGGCTACGAGAAGATTCCGTCCTGGATCATGGAGGGTTACGGCACCATGGCCTCCGAGGCCGCCGAGCAGCTGCGCGAGATGGCCATCAACCGCCCGACGCACGTGTTTGTCCAGGCTGGCGTGGGTTCGCTCGCCGGCGCCGTGTTGGGCTACTTCACCAACCTGTATCCCGATAACCCGCCCACCTTCGTCGTGGCTGAGTGCGCGCCTGCCGCCTGTCTGTACAAGGGCGCTGCCGCCGGCGACGGCGATCCGCGCATCGTGGACGGCGACATGCCCTCCATCATGGCCGGTCTGTGCTGCGGCGAGCCCAACATTCTGGGCTGGGATATCCTGCGCAACCACGTCACCGCCTTCGTGTCCTGCCCCGACTGGGTCACCGCTCGCGGCATGCGCACCCTGGGCGCTCCCGAGAAGGGCGACCCGCGCGTCATCTCCGGCGAGTCCGGCGCTGTGACCACCGGCCTGGTCGAGACCCTCATGCTCGATCCCGAGTACGCCGAGCTCAAGGAACTCATCGGCCTGGACAAGACGAGCTCCGTGCTCTGCTTCTCCACCGAGGGCGACACCGATCCCGACCAGTATCGCCGCATTGTTTGGGAAGGCGAATATCCCACTTGCTAATCGTTGGGGCGGAGTAAATAGGTATCGCTCCGCCACCTCACAGGTAGATTCCTTCGTTTGAAAGGTTATGAACAATGGCTAAAGAACTCGATTTCGACGCTATCAAGGCTGCTGCTGAGTCCCATCGTGCTGATATGACTCGCTTCCTGCGCGCTATGATCTCCCATCCCTCTGAGTCTTGCGAGGAGGGTGAGGTTGTCGCCTGCATCAAGGCCGAGATGGAGAACCTTGGCTATGACGAGGTCAAGGTCGATGGCCTGGGCAACGTCATGGGCTTTATGGGCGAGGGCGACAAGATCATCGCCATCGACTCCCACATCGACACCGTCGGCATCGGCAACATCGAGAACTGGGATGCCGATCCCTATGAGGGCTACGAGACCGACGAGATCATCTACGGCCGCGGCGGCTCCGACCAGGAGGGCGGCATGGCTTCTGCTACCTACGCTGCCAAGATGATGAAGGACATGGGCCTCATCCCCGAGGGCTACAAGATCATGGTCGTCGGCACCGTCCAGGAAGAGGACTGCGACGGCATGTGCTGGCAGTACATCTACAACAAGGATGGCATTAAGCCCGAGTTCGTCATTTCCACCGAACCCACCGACGGCGGCATCTATCGCGGTCACCGCGGCCGCATGGAGATCCGCGTCGACGTTCACGGTACCTCCTGCCACGGCTCCGCTCCCGACCGCGGCGACAACGCCATCTACAAGATGGCCGACATCATCGCCGACGTCCGCGCCCTCAACAACAACGGCTGCGACGAGTCGACCGACATCAAGGGTCTCGTCAAGATGCTCGACCCCAAGTACAATCCCGAGCACTTCGAGGATGCCCGCTTCCTGGGCCGCGGCACCTGCACCGTCAGCCAGATCTTCTACACCAGCCCCAGCCGCTGCGCCGTGGCCGACTCCTGCGCCATCTCCATCGACCGTCGTATGACCGCCGGTGAGACCTGGGAGTCCTGCCTGGACGAGATCCGCAACCTGCCGGCAGCCAAGAAGTACGGTGACGACGTGAAGGTCTCCATGTACATGTACGACCGTCCGTCCTGGACCGGCGAGGTCTACGAGACCGAGGCTTACTTCCCCACGTGGATCAACAAGGAGACCGCTCCGCACGTCAAGGCCCTCGTCGACGCCCACAAGGCCATGTTCGGTGACGAGCGCATCGGCTGCGAGCCCAGCATGGACAAGCGCACCGGTCGCCCGCTGTGCGACAAGTGGACCTTCTCCACGAACTGCGTCTCCATCCAGGGCCGCTACGGCATCCCCTGCGTGGGCTTTGGCCCGGGTGCCGAGTCTCAGGCTCATGCTCCCAACGAGGTCACCTACAAGGACGACCTGGTCACCGCTGCCGCCATGTACGTGGCTGCCCTGAACCTCTACGATCCGAGCCAGGCCGATGGCGACGCCACCGTGTTCCGCGCCGGTCTGACCAACAACAAGATCGATTAGTCCCATTCCTCGATTTTGTTGAGCCGGGGGCCGCTCGTGTCCCCGGCACCCCCTGTTGACTTGGGGCCCGCGGTCGTTATCTCCCATGCTTCCTCAACGGTGGCGGGTCCTCGTCATGGTGCTCTGCATGTTCTAGCCACACGCGCATGCCGGAGCACATCTACTCACTGCGATCGTTTCATCTTTAGAAAGGACATTTCCATGGACGCTAAGTTTACCGAGCTCGTCGAGCAGCTGAACGGCCTCGATTTTAAGGGTATGTACGGCAGCGACTTCCTGCACACCTGGGACAAGACTACCGATGAGCTCAAGGCTCTCTACATCGTCGCCGACGCCCTGCGCGAGCTGCGCGAGAACAACGTCTCTCCCAAGATCTTCGACTCGGGTCTGGCCGTCTCCCTGTTCCGCGACAACTCCACCCGTACGCGCTTTTCCTTCTCTAAGGCCGCCAACCTGCTCGGCCTTGAGCTGCAGGACCTGGACGAGAAGAAGTCCCAGATCGCCCACGGCGAGACCGTCCGCGAGACCGCTACCATGATCTCCTTCATGGCTGACGTCATCGGCATCCGTGACGACATGTACATCGGCAAGGGCGACGCCTACATGGCCGAGGTCTCCGAGTCTGTCCAGCAGGCCTACGAGGAAGGCGTTCTGGATCACCGTCCCACGCTCATCTCCCTGCAGTCCGACTCCGATCACCCCACGCAGTCCTCTGCCGACATGCTCTACCTCATCAACGAGTTTGGCGGCCTTGAGAACCTCAAGGGCAAGAAGGTCGCTGTTACCTGGGCCTATTCGCCCTCTTACGGCAAGCCGCTGTCCTGCCCGCAGTCGCTGATCAGCCTGCTGCCCCGCTTTGGCATGGACGTCACCCTGGCTCACCCCGAGGGCTACGACCTCATGCCCGAGGTCGTCGAGCGCGCCAAGGGCTACGCCGCCGAGTCCGGCACCACCTTTAAGCAGGTCAACACCATGGCCGAGGCCTTCGACGGCGCCGACATCGTGATCCCCAAGAGCTGGGCCCCGTTTGCCGCCATGGAGAAGCGTACCAACCTGTACGCCGAGGGCGACGACGCCGGCATCGCGGCGCTCGAGAAGGAGCTGCTCGCTCAGAACGCCACCCATCAGGATTGGTGCTCCACGACCGAGCTCATGGAGAAGACCGCCAACGGCCAGGACACCATCTTTATGCACCCGCTGCCCGCCGACATCTCCGGTGTCTCCTGCGAGCACGGCGAGGTCAACGCCGACGTCTTCGACATGCACCGCGTGGGCATGTACAAGGAGGCCAGCTACAAGCCGTATGCCATCGCAGCCATGATGTTCCTGCAGAAGGTTGCCGATCCCGCCGCTACCCTCAAGGCCCTCGACGAGCGCAACACCGCCCGTTGGCTCCAGGCCTAAAGCCGGGTTGAGGTAAGCCATGTAAAGGGGGCGCTCTGCCAACCGGCGGGGTGCCCCCTTTTTGCATCGCGGGCGTGCGGGATAAGCGCTTTCGATGTGGATGCCCGCGGCGCGAGTTATGGGTACGATGGTTTCAGGGGAGGTATCACCATGAAACTTGGATGCGTCATTATGGCTTCGGGCGAGGGCAAGCGGTTTGGCTCCAACAAGATGCTTGCCGATATCTATGGCGAGCCGCTGATTGCCCGGACCATCGATTCGGTTCCCCGGGGCTTTGACGTCGTGGTTTCGACGCGTTGGCCCGAGGTCGCTCAGATTTGCAAGGACAAGCATTGTCCGTGCGTGCTGCATGACGGTTCGCTCAGGAGCGAGAGCATTCGTGCGGGTCTTTCCTGGGGAGCCGGGCGCAACTGGAAAGGTTGCCTCTTTTTGCCGGGCGACCAGCCGCTCGTGAGTTCGGGTTCATTTGAGGCTATGGTTCGTGCGTTTGACGAGTGTGGCCGCAAACATCCGGTGCGTCTTGCGTGCAACGGTGAGCCTTCGAGCCCGGTGCTCTTTCCGGCGGAACTGCTCGATGCACTTATGTGTCTTGAGGGCAAGGACGGCGGCGGTTCGATCCTCAAGGACCGTACCGACGTGGTGCTGGTCGAGGCGTGTGCCTACGAGCTGTGGGACGTCGATACCGTCAAGGGACAGCGACGCATAGCGGAGCATATCGCGGCCTGCTCGTATTTTGATCGCGTGGCCAACTGTATGAATCGATAAGGAGCAACATGATCATCATCAAAAACGGCGCGCTCGTGACGCCCCAGGGGCTTCGCCGCGCCGACCTTGCCATGGAGGGCGATAAGATTGTGCGGATTGCCGCAGCGATTGAGCCGGGCGCCGACGATACCGTCGAGGACGCCGCGGGCTGCTGGGTGTTTCCCGGCTTTATCGACGGCCACACGCACATGCAGTGCTGGACCGGCATGGATTGGACAGCCGATAGCTTTGAAACCGGCACGCGTGCGGCTGCCTGCGGCGGTACGACGACCATCGTGGACTACGCGACGGCCGACCGCGGCGTGACCATGCCCGATGCCTTGGCCGAGTGGCATCGCCGTGCCGACGGAACCTGCACGGCCAACTACGCCTTTCATATGGCACTCGCCGAGTGGAATGAACGCAACCGCGCCGATCTTTCGGCTATGCGCGAGGCGGGCGTATCGTCGTTTAAGACCTACTTTGCCTACGATCATTTGCGCCTGGACGATGCCGAGACGCTCGAGGTGCTCGAGGAGCTCAAGCGTATTGGCGGCATACTGTGCGTGCATTGCGAGAACGGTACGCTGGTGAATGAGCTGCAGAAGCGCGTGTACGAGCAGGGGATTCATGGGCCCGAGGGGCATGCGCTCAGCCGCCCGGACGTGTGTGAGGCCGAAGCCGTGAGCCGCCTGCTGTATCTGGCGCACCTGGCCGGCGACGCCCCAGTCAACGTGGTGCACCTTTCGACCAAGTTGGGGCTCGAGGCCATTCGTGCGGCCAAGGCGCGCGGGCAGAAGAATATCTATGTCGAGACCTGCCCTCAGTATCTGATGCTCGACGACACCTGCTATCTGGAGCAGGGCGAGGACGGCTTTGCGGGCGCCAAGTACGTGATGAGCCCGCCGCTGCGCCATGCCGGCGACCGTGCCGCGCTGCGCGAGGCGCTTGTGGCCGGCGAGATCGATACGATTGCGACCGATCATTGCAGCTTTAACCTGCACGGGCAAAAGGACCGCGGGCGCGACGATTTCCGCGCGATTCCCAACGGCGGGCCCGGCGTGGAGCATCGTCCCGTCGCGATTGCCACGAGCTTTGAGGGACAGCTGGGACCCGAGGACCTCTGCCGCTTGATGAGCGAGAACCCGGCGCGCGTGTTTGGCATGTACCCGCGCAAGGGCTGTCTTGCCGAGGGTGCCGATGCCGACGTGTGCGTGTGGGATCCTTGCGCGCGTTGGACGATCAGCGCCGCGACACAGCATCAGGCCGTGGACTACACGCCGCTCGAGGGCTTTGAGGCACATGGCCGCGCCAAGGCCGTGTTTGTGAACGGCGTGCTGGCGGCACGCGACGGCGAGCCCACCGGAGCCCAGCCCGGCCGCTACGTCCCCCGCTAGCAGCAAAGATGCCGTGTCCCCTCCTCAGTTGCGGTGAAATACGGACTGTTTGCGGCCGTCGGGCGGCCAAACAGTCCGTATTTCACCGCAACTGAGGAGATGGGGCCGGCTACTTGAGGCTGCTGGCGACGACGGGGTGGTCGAGAGCTGCCTCGAAGCGGTCGGCCATCGTGGGGTCGCTGAGCGTGTCGACTTGGTTGAGCATGATGCGGGCATTGTTGAGGTTCAGCATCCGCAGCTCGGCATTGAGCACCTGGGCGACGCGCTCTGGGGTGGCAGTGTCGGTGAGCTCGCAGCCGCAACGCTCGCAAAAGAGCTCGGGGCGGTGGACAACCTCGGCGACGGGTTTGCCCAGTCCCGAGGCGCCGACGACCCAGACAACGTTTGCCGTGGCGGCGGGAATTACCGGCTCCCAGGCGGCATGCGCCTTGAGCGGGAGTCGCTTGCTACCGTCTGCCTCGGCCAACACATAGTCAAAGCGCTGTGCCAGCTCGCCGAGTGGCTCGGCGGGGGCGGAGAGCTTGCCTGTCTCCGGGTCCAAGATGCCTGCCTGGCAGATGCCTCCGCGTGCAAGCCCCGCGCAGGCCTCGCAGGTGCAGCCTGGGGCGTGTGGGGCACCTGGCTTCCAAGGCGCGGCGTCCAGGCGACGATTCGACCCGTCCCATGGCACGCCGGCAACGGGAAGCATATGCGTGGTGGTGCAGAGGAGCACGCGGCCGCCAGCGCGCATGAGCTCAAGACCCAGCGTTTTGAGCAACGTCGACTTGCCGCCGCTGCCGATAATCGCGGTAATGCCCGGCTCGATCCTGAGCGCCGAGGCAAGATTGCCGCTAACCGTTTCCATCTGTTCACCGCCGTATAATACTGTGATAATAAATAATCATCAGAGTAGCGGTCGAACCGCTTTTGCTCTGCTCAAACCGTAGCACAGGGAGGTGCCCCGGGAATGCTCGTTTATGTTCGCGGCGCCGGCGATATCGCCACGGGTGTCGCCGCTCGCTTGGTGCGCGCCGGCGTGTCGGTCGTTATGGCCGATATCGCGGTTCCCACGTGCATCCGCCGCACAATCAGTTTTTGCGAGGCTATTCGCCTGGGCGAGGTCCAGGTCGAGGGCATTCGCGCTCGCTTGGCGCAGACGCCGGCAGAGGCGCTCGAGATTACCCAAGCGGGGGATGTTGCCGTCGTGGTGGACCCTCAGGCCAAGATGCTCGATGAGCTTAAACCCGCGGCTGTGGTCGACGCGATTCTGGCCAAGCGCAACCTGGGCACCACGCGCGACATGGCGCCTACCGTCATCGCCGTGGGGCCGGGCTTTACCGCGCCGGTCGATTGCGACGCCGTGGTCGAGACCATGCGCGGGCATTTCCTGGGCCGTGTCATTACCCAAGGTTCACCCCAGCCCAACACGGGCGTGCCGGGCATTATCGCTGGCTATGGCAAAGAGCGTGTTATCCACAGCCCCGCCGCCGGCGTGTTTCGGTCCGACCGCGCAATCGGCGACATCGTGCGCGCCGGAGACGTGATTGGCTACGCGGGCGATACGCCCATGCGCACGCAGATCGATGGCTGTCTGCGCGGGCTTTTGGCGAACGGCGTGCAGGTGACCGAGGGCTTTAAATGCGCCGATGTCGATCCGCGCGGCGATGCCAGCTATATCAACTACATTTCGGACAAGGCGACGTCGGTCGGCGGCGGCGTGCTCGAGGCACTCGCTATGCTCACCGATATCTTTAGAGGATAGAAGGCGGCAATGGAAAAGCTCGATGTTGTGAATGCGGCGCTTGCCGCCCTGCGTGCTGGCGAGACGTGCGAGCTCGTGGTCGTGGCCGGCACGGCGGGG
>URAQ01000049.1 GCA_900545875.1 uncultured Collinsella sp. | reverse complement strand
CCTCCTGCGTTTTGCCAAAGAAAGATTATTGTCGGGCCCTAAATGCCTTTTGCTTCTGCTCCCTCCGCAATCATGTTGCGGTTATACACCAGGTGCAGATACATCGCGTCGTGCGCGGCGGTGGGATTGCGCGCGGCGATGGCGTCGGCCACGCCACGGTGAGTGCGGATGGTCTCTTCGACGAGGTTGCCGCCATCCCAGGGCGGCTTCATGGAGTAGCGCTCGTACGCATCGAATTGCTCCTCTCATAGATGTGCGGCACAAAGAGCCCCGAGTTCATGCGAGCTCGGGGCTCGTTTCGTTTGGATTGCAGATGTATTGACAGGCGAAAACAGTCTGCGTCCGATATTGAGCCATACGAAAGCGAAATTATGCGTCTTAATTCCGTACGCAAATCAAGACGAAAACCGTTTACGTCTTGGATAAATCAGTACGCAAACGGTTTTCGTCTTATAATACGGTCATGAATAGTACGAAACGAAGAGGTTGTGCATATGGTTGTTAGAGAGAGCCCTACAGTCGAATATAAGGAAAGCGTTACGCCGACGTTTCTTAAAACGGTGAGTGCCTATGCAAACTACGGGACGGGCAAGATTGAGTTTGGCGTTGATGACGAGGGCGTGGCTGTCGGCCTTGCGGATCCGGTCGCAGAGTGTCTCCGCATCGAGAACATGATTAATGACAGCTTGGACCCCGCTCCCCGTTACACGCTCGAGCCCGATGAGAAACACGGGACCGTAATCCTTACGGTTTATGAGGGCCAGGACAAACCCTATCGAAGCAAGGGAAAGGCCTACAGGCGAAACGATTCGGCAACAGTGGAGGTCGACCGGTTTGAGTATGGCAGGCTGACGCTCGAAGGCAGCAACGTAACGTTCGACGCGCTCACGTCGGCTCGCCAGGACTTGAGTTTTCACACGCTCGAGCATAAGTGTGTTGAACATCTCGGCATTTCTGAACTAACGTCGGATATTATGCGCACGCTTCGCTTGCTCGGCAAGGACGGCTATACCAACGCTGCGGCGATTTTGGCGGATAAGAATGATTTTCCGGGCATCGATTGCGTCCGTTTTGGTGATACCGAGGATGTGATCTTGGATCGCGAAGCGGCGACAAATGTATCCGCAATTGAGCAGGTGGACAGGGCGGTAGCTATGTTTGCACGCTACTACCGTTATGAGCGTATCGAAGGGATGGAGCGCGTCCAAACCGATCGAATTCCTCTCGAGGCGTTTCGCGAAGCTGTCGCAAATGCTTTGGTGCATCGGACGTGGGACGTTCGAGCGAACGTTCAAATTGCCCTGTACGATGATCGCGTCGTTGTGACCTCTCCTGGATCGCTGCCCGCCGGTTTGACGACGGAACAATACCTGTATGGGCAGATATCCGTGCTCAGAAACCCCATCGTTGCAGAGGCCTTCTTAAAGCTGGATTACATCGAGAAATTTGGTACGGGAATCGCGCGCATTAGACGTGCCTATCGCGATTCGATCAATCAACCAATTTTTGATGTTCGCGGCGGCATGGTGGCCGTCACATTGCCCGTTACCGATGCCCTTGAAGGGTCCGAGGAAGAGGTCCAGGTTCTCAAAGCCTTGTCGGGCGGTCGAATTATGTCGCGAAGCGAGATTGAAAAACAGACGGGGCTGAGCCGCATGCGGACGTTGGCGGCACTCGAATCTCTGCTTGAACGGAATGCAATCGTAAGGCAGGGAACCGGGCGGGCCACGAAATACGAGCGCTCATAGTCAAAAAGAGCCATGGTACAAGACGGACCCCAAGCCAGCGTTGGCTTGGGGTCCGTTATATCCCGGATGGTAACGGGCCGATTATTGTCAAGTTATAGCAAAGTATAGCGACGTTCAGCAAAGTATAGTGAGATACAGCAAGCCGTATAGCGCGCCTTGATTATCAACCGTCCGTATTTCACAGCAACTTATAACAGGCTCGAGGTACCAATTTGGGGTGCAGTAGTGCTGCGCCACGAAAAGGGCCTATCTACTACGTTTAAGCCGCAGGGGTCAACCATAGTCGGCTTTTTCGAAAATCGACAAGCTGTCTACCTGCGGTTTTGTTTTCACGGTTTTCGGTATGGCCGAGGCTATCCGTGTTAACGTAGTAGATGGGCCACTTTTGTGACAGGGGGGCCGATCTGCGGGCCAGGGTAGCTAAAAGAGCCCCGTCCCAAAAAGACTGATTGGGAGCCGGGGCGTGTCGATGCGATAGTATTACGTGGTGAAATTCGACAAACCGTGAGCTTCATCCGAGGGCTTTATGGAACAACACCAGCATAATCAGAGCCTGCAAGACCAGGCATACAACGCATTGCGCTCCAAGATTATCTATGCTGAGCTCAAACCCGGCACGCGTCTTTCGGCGATTGGTCTGGAAAAGGAGACGGGAATCGGGCGCACGCCCATTCGCGAGTCCTTTGTGCGCCTGCGTGAGCAGGAGCTGGTGGAAACGCGTCCCAAAAGCGGCACCTATGTCTCAAAAATCAGCATGGAGCGCGCCGAGAACGCCTGCTTCTTGCGCGAGAAACTTGAGAGAAGCGTGCTCATTAAATGCTGTTCGGCCGCCTCGCCTGAGCAAAAGCATCGGCTCGAGCAGATTCTTGCTGAGTCTGAGTCACTCGACCATGGCGAAACGCGTCGCTTTTTCGATCTGGACAACCTGTTTCATGAGACGTGTTTTGAGATTGCCGGTCGTCACATGTTGTGGGATTGGATGAAGAGCGTCAACACGCATTTTGAGCGATACAACTGGTTGCGTATGGTGTCGCAGGATCTGGATTGGGAGCCGATTCGTCGGCAGCATCGCCGGATTCTCGAGGCCATTAAGAGGGGCGATACCGATGCGGCGAGTTATCTGGCAGAGACGCACTTGCACCTGATGCCCGAGGAGCAGGGCCCGGTTATCGCCTTACATCCCGACTATTTTGAGCTGCCTAAAGACTCGTCTATCTAGCCCATCATCGCATCTGCTCGAGACGCAAAAAACGACGCTGCTCACCTACAGCGTTTTGCAAGCGAGATTTTTAAAAAAATGCCTAAAATGGCTCAGGCTGCCGACAATGGGGAAACGGGGTGCGTTATGGCGCAGATGAGAATCAAGGACATTGCCGCCGAGGCGGGTGTGAGCCCGGCCACGGTCTCGCGCTATCTCAACAACCGTCCCGGGCAAATGACCGAGGAGACCCGCGCCCGCATCGCGGCGGTTATCGAGCGCACCGGCTATCGCCCACGTGCTGCCGCGCGCAATCTGCGCAGCTCGCGTACCAACCTCATCGGTGTGATCTTGGCCGACATCGCCAACCCGTTCTCGAGTGCCATGCTTGAAGGACTTTCCGCCAGCGCCGCCGCGCGCGGCTGCTCGCTCATGACGGCCATTAGCGGCAACGACCCCGCTAAGGAGGCCGAGTCGCTCGCCAGACTTATCGATGCTGACGTGGACGGCCTGGTCGTCAACACCTGCGGAGGCAACGACAAGGCGATCGCCGCGGCCGCGGGGCGCCTGCCCGTTGTGCTGCTCGACCGCGACGTTGCCGACGGCGGTGTCGATCTGGTGACATCTAACAACCGTGAGCTGGTCGCCGGCCTGGTAGACGCCTTGACCGCCGCTGGCAGCGAGCGCCTGTGCCTGCTCACCGAGGCAAGCGACGACAGCCCCGTGCGTCGCAAGCGCGCCGAGGCCTTTACCGACGAGCTTTTGCACCGCGGCCTTGCCGGCGAGGTCGTCACCCTGGCCGACGGGGGCGCCACGGGCGTCGGCCGCCTGGACGAGACCATCCGCGGCTATGCAGGTAAAAAGCTCGGCCTCATTGCTGTCAACGGCTTGGTTTTCCTGCGTCTGACCGAGGCGCTAGCGCAGCTGGGACCCTCGCTGCCGGCGGGGCTCAAGATCGCGACGTTTGACGACTACCCCTGGAACCATGTGCTCTTTGGCGGCGTCACCACGGCCGCGCAGGACACCCTCACCATTGCCGAGCGCGTAGTCGAGCGCCTTTCCGAGCGCATCGACGTCGTTACCACCACCGTGGGCGAGGCCGCAAAGCTGGCGCCCAAACGCATCGAGATCCCCGGCCACATCGAACACCGCGCATCGACCTCGCGCTAACCGCTCGTTCGCAACGGCCTGTTCGCACACGTTTTTTGAGCGCTTGATACGCTTTAACCCTGCGGAAACATTTTTCTGCGATAGTATCTGCGATATAGACCAGTCGAAACCCGCCCGAAAGAAAGGGGAGCGACATGAACCAGCAGAACATCGATTACGTACTCCGCTCCGTAGAGCAGCGTGACATCCGCTTTGTGCGTCTGTGGTTTGTCGACATTCTCGGCCGCCTCAAGAACTTTGCCATTAGCCCCGAGGACCTCGAGGTCGCTTTTGAGGAGGGTATTGGCTTTGACGGCTCCGCCATCGAGGGCTTTGCCACGCCCGAGGAAGCCGACATGCTGGCGTTTCCCGATGCTTCGACCTTCCAGATCCTGCCGTGGCGCCCGAGCCACAACGGCGTCGCCCGCGTGTTATGCGACGTGTGCACTCCCGATTGCAAGCCCTTTACCGGCGATCCACGCGATGCCCTGCGCCGCATGTTCCGCAAGGCCGAGAAGGCTGGCTATCTGCTCAACGTGGGCGCCGAGCTGGAGTATTACTACTTCCCCGACGAGCACATCCCTGAGCCGCTCGACAACGTGGGCTACTTCGATCTTTCGGTGAGCGATGCCGCCCGCGACCTGCGCCGCAACACGGTCCTCACGCTCGAGAAGATGTCCGTGCCCGTGGAGTACACCTTCCACGCCGCCGGTCGCTCGCAGCACGGCATGAGCCTGCGCCACGCCGAGGCCCTGAGCATGTCCGACGCCATCACCACGGCCAAACTCATCATTAAGCAGCAGGCCTACGAGAGCGGTTGCCACGCCTCCTTTATGCCCAAGCCGTTGGCGGGCGAGGACGGCAGCGCCATGTTTTTGCATCAGTCGCTGTTCAACCACGACGGCAACAACGTCTTTTGGGGCGAGGACGACGAGAAGTACCATCTCTCCGACGTTGCCAAGCACTACATGGCCGGCATCCTGGCGCACGCGCGCGAGATCAGCGCCATCACCAACCCCACGGTAAACTCGTACAAGCGCATCACCACGGGCGGCGACTCCGTACCGCAGTACGCCACGTGGGGCCTGCGCAACCGCGCGAGCATGGTCCGCATCCCGGTCTACAAGCCCGGCAAGCAGCTGTCCACGCGCATCGAGCTTCGTAGCCCCGACCCCATGGCCAACCCGTACCTGGTCAACGCCGTCACGCTGGCGGCTGGTCTGGACGGCATCGAGCGCAAGCTGGAGCTCCCGCCCGAGGCAACGGCCGAGACGCTCAAGCTCACCGACCGCCAGATGGTCGAGGCCGGCTACACGCCGCTGCCGCGTTCGCTCAAAGAGGCGCTCGACGTGTTTGAGGACTCGCAGTTTATGAAGGATGCCCTCGGCGAGCACATCCACGGCTTCTTCCTTAAAAAGAAGCGCGACGAGTGGCATAAGTTTGAGTCTACGATCACCGAGTGGGAGATCAAGCACTACCTGGCGAACTCCTAATCGCGCTGGCTTGTTCCAGTACGATTGAGCTCATTTCTTTGGAGGCCGATATGTCCGAAAAGAGTGCCCTGTTCATGGCGCGCACGACGCGCTTCCACGAGTTTGCCCGCAGCTTGACGACCACCCTGGGTGTCGAGGTGAGCCTGGCAACCCCCGATTCGCCGACTGCAGCGCACGACTTTGACCTGCTGATTCTCGATTCCGATGGCATCCGCAGCGACCGCATCGATCAAATTGCCAAATGGCTCGACGACCGCGGCGGCGTTCCCATGCTGGTGATCGTCGACGACGAGGCGCTCGGTACCCTGCGCCTGCCGAATCACGCGCATGCCGACTTTGTGTGCCCCACGGCGACGCCCAACGAGCTCAAGGCTCGTGCGCAGCGCCTGATGGGCGAGGAGGAGACCGTCACCGCCGACGATGTACTCAACATCGATAACCTCGAGATTAACCTGGCCACCTACCAGGTGACGCTCGATGATGAGCCCATCGACCTGACGCTGATGGAGTACTCGCTGCTGAGCTTTTTGGCGACGCACCCCAACCGCGCCTACAGCCGCGAGGTGCTGCTGCACCGCGTGTGGGGCTTTGAGTACTGCGGCGGCACGCGCACCGTCGACGTGCACATTCGACGCATCCGCTCCAAGGTGGGTCCGCAGATCGCGGCGCACATCACCACCGTCCGCGGCGTGGGCTATCTGTTTAAGGACTAGCTTTCCACCACAAAGGGGACAGGCACTTTTGTGGTGGTTTTGACGCAGGTACGGATTCCTTTCGGGTCTGCGGCAGAACTTAAGCCTTCCTAAAAGATTGCGTTCTCATACACTTGCGCCCGCATATTGGGGTACAACTCAACGTGAACAATGATGGCCCGCCACATGTTTGGCGGGCCTTTGGTTATTTGACGAAAGGATCGCAGCTATGAGCGAGTACGATTCCCAGCGTCCCCAGGATGCGGGCAACGCCGGCGAGACCCAGCAGCAGCCGCGTGTGCAGGTGGAGTCGACGCCTGCCGGTAGCAACATTCCCTATGTGCAGGCCTACGACACGCAGACCGGCCAGCCGCTGGGCGGTCAGCAGGTTGTAAACAAGCACACGGTGGTCAAGACCAAGACCAAAAAGCTGCCGATCTTTATTACGGCACTCGCCGGCTGTGCCTGCGGCGCCCTGCTGGTCATTGCGCTCATTATGAGCGGCACGCTCGATATCGGCGGCGGCAAGAATGCCGTGACGGCGGGTGCTTCGGGTTCGTCGACGCAAAAGATCACGATCGACTCCGAGGACACCACGCTGGCCGAGGCCGTTTCTGCCAAGGCCCTGCCCTCCGTCGTTTCCATCACCGCCACTTCGAGCGGTAGCCAGAATGGCTCGCTTTCGCAGTCTGCCGACGAGTCGGATAGCTCGGGCAGTGTCGGTTCGGGCGTGGTGCTCGATACCGAGGGCCACATCCTCACCAACAACCACGTGGTCGATGGCTATGACCAGTACGTGGTGACCATGGACGACGGCACCACCTACGAGGCCGAGTTCGTGGGCAACGACGCCTCGAGCGACTTGGCCGTCATCAAGCTCAAGGACGCCGACGCCTCCAAGCTTACGCCGATCGAAATTGGCGACTCCTCCAAGCTCAACGTTGGCGAGTGGGTTATGGCGATCGGCTCGCCGTTCGGCAACGAGCAGTCTGTCTCCACGGGCATTGTGTCGGCGCTGTATCGCTCCACGGCCATGAGCTCTACCAGCGGTAACACTATCTACGCCAACATGATCCAGACCGATGCCGCCATCAACCCGGGCAATTCCGGTGGCGCGCTCGTCAACGACAACGGTGAGCTGGTGGGCATCAACTCGCTCATCGAGAGCTACTCGGGCTCCAGCTCGGGCGTGGGCTTTGCTATTCCCGTTAACTACGCCAAGAACATTGCCGACCAGATCATCGGCGGCAAGACGCCGGTGCATCCGTACATGGGCGCTACGCTTTCGAGCGTCAACGCGCTCAACGCCCGCACCAACAAGCTGAGCACCGATAGCGGCGCGTATGTGGCGAGCGTCGTTGAGGATGGTCCTGCCGCCAAGGCCGGCATTCAGGAGGGCGATGTCATTACCAAGCTGGGCGACGACGAGATTACGAGCGCCGATGGCCTGATCATCGCGCTGCGCAGCCACGAGGTGGGCGAGAAGGTCGAGATCACGCTCATGCGCGGCAAGGACGAGAAGAAGGTCACCGTCGAGCTGGGCTCCGATGAGAAGCTGCAGAACCAGCAGCAGGACGACAGCGCGACCGACACCGGCAACGGCGGTATTACCGATGAGCAGCTGCGCCAGTATCTGGAGGAGCTGCTGGGCCAGCAGGGCCAGGGTCAAGGCTACGGTCAGGGTTTCTAGCGAGCCGTATTGCACATACCGATGCCAGAGGGGGCTGTCCCGCCAACGCGGGACAGCCCCCTCTTTTCGCGATGATCCCTTGGGGACGGAGGAAAACGGATCACTTGTGGCTGGCAAGAGGCCTGGTTCGTAATGGTCTGGACAGTTAGTTCAGATACGTATAAATCTGGGGCAGCTTGGGATGCGTTTTGAGCAATTTTTGATTGGGATGGGGTTTGAATGGGTGTTTGGGAGGGCGAGCGGGACGTTTACATGGTCTCAGGGAGCCCAAATTAGTTGAAACAGGGGTGTTCGTGTCTAATCCAGCTCTAGGATTTATACGTATCTGAACTAACTGTCCACCCCAGTCTGGCGGCTGCCGATTCGGTGCGGTTTGAGACCGCTATTCGGCCCCATTGCGACCGGTGGTACTCTTGTATCCGTTTGAAATCGAGCGAAGGAGTGCCGCTATGGAGCAATCGAGCCTGTTTGGTGACGGCGTGGACATCGATACCGAAACACCCGCGACCGCGGAAGCCACCGCACCGGACGATGCCCGTGCCCAGGCGGCAGCGCGTGCGGCCGAGCTGCGCCACGAGCTCGATTACCACGCCTATCGCTACTACATGCTCGATGCGCCCGAGATCACGGACGCCGCCTTTGACAAAATGCTCGTTGAGCTGCAGGAAATTGAGGCGACCTACCCCGATCTGGTAACGCCCGACAGCTACACCCAACGCGTGGGCGGCTACGTGAGCGAGCAGTTTATGCCGGTCACGCACATGGCGCGCATGTATTCCATGGACGATGCCATGGATCTGGACGAGCTCGACGCGTGGCTCCAGCGCACCGAGGATGCGCTCGGTGCCGGCAGCGTTACCTATACCTGCGAGCTAAAGATTGACGGCCTGGGCGTGGCCCTTACCTACCAAAACGGCACCTTCGTACGTGCGGCCACACGTGGCGATGGCACCACGGGCGAGGATGTGTCGCTCAACGTGCGCACCATCAAGGATGTGCCCATGCACCTGTCCGAGCCGGCGCTTGTCCACATGGGCGCCGACCGCGAGCGCACCATTGAGGTACGCGGCGAGGTCTACATGCCCAAGGGCAGCTTTGTTCGTCTGAATGAAGAGGCCGATGCCGAGGGCCGCGACCCCTTCGCCAACCCGCGCAACGCCGCCGCCGGCAGCCTGCGCCAAAAGGATCCCAAGGTCACGGCGCGCCGCGACCTGGCCACCTTTATCTATGCCATCGCCGATACTGACCCACTGCATGTCCACAGCCAGCGCGAGTTCCTCGATTGGCTGCGTAGCGCCGGCTTCAGCGTCAACCCTAACGTTGCCCGTTGCGCCACACCCGCCGAGGTTCACGAGTTCTGTGCCCAGGCGCTCGAACATCGCGGTGACCTGGATTACGACATCGACGGCGTGGTCGTAAAGGTCGACAGCTTCCAGCAGCAGCTCGACCTGGGCTTTACCGCCCGCGCGCCGCGCTGGGCCATCGCCTTTAAGTTCCCGCCCGAGGAAAAGCAGACCGTCCTGCGCGAAATTCGCATCCAGGTGGGCCGCACCGGTGTGCTCACACCGGTCGCCGAGTTCGACCCGGTGAC
>URAQ01000048.1 GCA_900545875.1 uncultured Collinsella sp. | reverse complement strand
TGTTCGCCGCCGGCCAGGCACAGCAGCAGGCCGCTCCGCAGCCGGCTCCGGCTCACGCCCCCGCACCGGCTCCCACCGCCGCACCTGCGGCCGGCGCATGGACCTGCAGCTGCGGCGCCACCAACACCGGCAAGTTCTGCTCCGAGTGCGGTAGTCCCGCACCCGCCTCGGCACCGGCCAAGTGGTTCTGCCCCAACTGCGGCAGCGAAAACGGCGGCAAGTTCTGCAGCAACTGCGGAACGCCCCGGCCCTAGCCCCTCTATCTGGTAATTGGCGGGGGATCCGCCACCCCCGCATTTGCTTCTATGGGTTTCGTTCGATAAAGGAGGACACCATGAAGACAACGTTCAAAAAATCCGTACTCGCATTCCTGACATGCGTCCTGGCGCTCGCCTTTGCCCTGACGGGCTGCAGCGGCGGCGGCAAGGACCCCAAGGCCAACTTCGTCGGCAGCTGGGAACTCTCGGGTGGAACCGTGGATGGCGAAGAGCTGACCGATGAGTACATGAAGATGCTCGAGGATTGGGGTGTCCACTGCGTCCTGATTCTCGATGAGGACGGTACAGGCGCCCTCGACCTGTTCCTTGAAGTCGTCGACCTTAAATGGGAGGCAAAGGACGCCACCACCGTAACCATCACCGCCGAAGATGAGTCGCACGACATGAAGCTCAAGGACGGCAAACTCATCCTCGAAGAAGATGACGGCAATCTTGTCTTTACCAAGTCCGACAAGGACCTGTCCGGTACGGTGAAGAAGGATCGCGAGGCGGCCGAGAAGGAAGAGGAGATCGATGAGGCCGTCGAAGACGACGATGTCCAGAACGTCGAAATCTCCCCCGCCGTCACCGTCGCCGATGACGATCTGTGCACCATCACCATCACCGAGAAGTTCAAGGACGACTGGGGCGACATCGGCTTTGTCGTCAACATCACCAACAAGAGCGACAAGGACCTGACCTTCTACGCTCCTTCCGGCAAGACCAACGTCAACGGCACCATGAAGGAACCCTGGTTCTCGGCTAACCTGATGCCCGGCACCAGCGCCACCGAGGAATTCACGTTCTCGAGCGGCGAGCTTGACAGTCTTGACGACCTGGTCAACACGACCATCGGCATCGACGCCTACCTGACCGATTCCTACGAGGACGTCGCCTCTTACAGCGCAACCATCGCGTAACGGCAGACACCGATAGCCGCGGATTGGCGGACATATCCGCGCACATGCCAGGCGGTGCCGCAGGAAATGATCCCGCCGTTTTTAGATGCAAAACGGCGGGCGACCTATCTTCGGCGTTGGAGCACGGGCGGCACACCGACTACGGGCGCTCCATGTTGGGGACGATGCTGCCTTCGGTCACCGCATGCACGGCCAGGCGCATGATGTTGTCGTAGCCGGTCTTGTTGAGAATCTCCGAGATGCGGCGTTTGATGGTGCCCTCGCTCATAAACAGCTCGGCCGCGATCTCGCGGCGGCTCTTGCCCTCGCAGGCAAGGCGCAAAATCGACAGCTCGACATCGTCGAGGGTCGCCGTGCCCGAAAAAATGCTCTCGGGCGGCTTGGGAAACGTGCAATAGCCCGCCAGCGTGGAGCGCATCACGGCGAACAGCTCGTCGATACCGACGTTCTTGTACACAAAGCTGTCGACGCCCGCCTCGCGGGCCTGATCGACAAAGGTGATCTCGGGCATGCCGGTCATGATAATGATGCGACACTCGGGCAGTTGCTCCTTGATGCGCGCCGCCGCCACGATGCCGTTTGAATCGTGTTCGGTGCACACGTCCATCAGTATCATGTCCGGGCGCTCCTTGAGCGCGACACCCAAGGCCTCGGAAGCATCGGCAATGGCGGAAACAACGGTCATATCGGGCTGGTCGCCAACGGAGCGCGCCAGGCTCTCGCGCAAGATAGCTTGGTCTTCGACGATAAGGACGCGAATCATGAGTTTCTCCTTTGAGCTGTGGCGCTGGCGTTGAGCGGGATGGACACCGCAAGCGTAAAGGGCGGGGCGGCATGGATTTCCAGGCAGCCGCCCAGATCTTGCGCGACATGCCTCATACCTGGAATACCCGTTCCCTCGCGATACGATACGGGTGCAGGCGCGCCGTCGTTAGAAACGGTCATCCGCGCAACAGCGCTGCCTTCCGACGTCTCCCGCCACAGGCGCACATGGACCCGATGGGCCTGTGCATGCTTGGTGGCATTGGTCGAGGCTTCGCGGATAATCTGCAGAAAGGCTGCGGCGACACGCGCGTCCTCAGGCAGCGCACCCTCAACATCGATCTGCACACTCACCAGGCCAAAGGCATGGACGATATCACCCAGCTGCTCTGCAGGCTCGCTGGCACCGCCACTGCGCAAATCGGCGGCAATTGAGCGCAGCAACGGGTCAATCTGCTCGAGCGACTCGTCGTCCAGACGCCCCTCCTCCAAATAGCGATGGAGAATGGACAGGCGCTGCCCAATCACATCGTGAACGCGGGCGCGCATACGTAGATAGGCCGCATTGTCGGCAACCTTTTTAACTTCTTCAATCTGGGACTGGAGCTCTTGGCCCGCAAGCTCAAGTAGGTGGTTTGCTTGCGCCAAGCGGTCGTAGGCGTGTGCGTATTCCGTCACGTCCAGTCCGATAATGCGCTCAAAGAGGCGGCCCGAAACCATAACCTCGTCGTGCACAAATAGGCGAATCTCGGCGGGAGAAATCTCGATCACCGCGCGAGCATCACCAAAACGATCCAAGTTAATCCGCACACGGTTCCTACTGCTTTCGGGCATTTGCATGCTGAGTTTGCGCAGGTCGTTCCATGTGCCGCTCATGTCACCTAGATCGGTGGGCATATGAAGTTCCACCAGGTTTTTTGCGCATGCAGCGGTTCATGAGCAGCGGACGGCCCCTCGGGTCCAGATACAGGATGCCCACGGGAATCACGTTGATGGTCTCGATCGTCGAGAACGCGGTGATATCCTCCTGGCGGTTACGGACGTCCATCAAGAGCGCCGCGATGGAACGGAACAGGAAGAACGCTCCCTCTGCGATAAGGACAACGGTCCACGCCGAGCCCGTGGCAAAAACCACCGGCGGTGTAACGGCGACAACAAGCAGCAGCTCGACCAGCATGACGGGGCGACGATAGTGCACCATAAGCACCACGCCATAGGCAAAGATTGCGGCATTGAGCCACAGCACTCCGCCCATTGCCCTGGCGCAAACGTCAAGCGGCGCCACCAGATATGAGCCAGACGACGCGAACAAGATGAGCGCCGAAATAACTAGGTGAAGCACGAGGCTCGCCTCGTAGGCGCAAACCACCCTACGGTTATAGGACGAGCGGCGCGATGCGATGAGCGGAACGTGGATCGTCTGCAGGCACGCAGCCAGGGCAAAGACAATATCGAGTGCAACGATTTGGGGAAGGATGAGCGAAATCTGCATCGTCACTCACCCGCCCGCGGCATCAACACGATCATACGCAACTGGCCGGGTTCGCCCTCAAGGCGGTATGCCACGTTGCGCCCTTGCAGAGCGCTTTCGAGCTCTTGCGCAGCGGGCGTCTGCGAAAGATCTTCATCATCGTTGGAAAAAAGCGTGGCGCGCAGCTCGACACTGCATCGGTCATGGTCGCCCAAGTGATACATAAGCGCCGGATGGTCGGTGGTGTAGGCAAAAAACGCAAAGTCATACACGCAGTCGTACAGCGCGCTTACCGTACTGGCGTGCATCGGGCGCCGTATGGCGATAATCGAGGCGCAGTCGACATCGATGGTGCGCAAGTCACTTGCCAGCTCGTTGGCAATGAGTTGGATGCGATCGCGGTCAAATCCGCTTTCCCCGTGCTGTGCCAACGTGAGCGACCCCTTGCGCTTGCAATAGGCGACGAGCATCTTGACGCGCTGCAGCATGCGGTAACGCTCGTGTGAAGATGTTTCGTCGGTCAACGGTGGCAACGAGCCCAGCAGGTCGTACATCTCTTCGAGCGCGCGGGCAAGCGCCTGGTCCACGTCTTGGACCAGCAAGGTCTCGGCCTCTTGATCTGCCAAATGCGCCTTAAGGTCGTAGTCGGCGGCGAGCAGCTCGTTTTGACGCTGCAGCTCCATTCGACGATGTGCCAGTTCACGGTTAAGCTCGTTGAGATCCGACACGTCTTGGGCGAGCAGGGCCGATCCGCCCAGCAGTGGAAAGGCACGGTACATCACATCGGGATCGGACGCCACGGTAAAGGCGTGGGCATGCCCGTGTTCCTGGGCTCGCAGCTCTTCGCGCACACCCGCCGGAATCGGCTTTGATACCGGCGTGGCATAGACTTCCTGCAGGTCGCGCGTTATAACTTTAAGATCGAGCGGCAGGGTGTCGAAAATGTTGGCAATGCCGTGGTACGACGGAATGACGCCGCAATCGAGGCAAATCTCGAGCGTCACCACGCACAGCACGCAATAGACGAGCGAAAAGTTGAGCTTCCATGCCCAAGGCACGCGCAGGGCGTACGAAATGGCAAAGAACGCGCCGCCCAGCAGCACGAGTGCCGCCGTGCCCGAAAAACGTTGGATACGGAAGGACGATGACCGACCCACCAAAATGAAAAAGGCGACAAAGTTAAAGGCCGTCCATATCAGAACGGCAAAATAGCCCCAGCCGTACGTGTAATCGTTACTCCAGGTTTCACTCGAGCGATCGAAATGAAAGACCTGTTGGTGAAAATCGTTGGTAAGCACAAACCCAATGAGCAGGATGGCCGCGATCCACAGGGCTGTGCGGTAGCGGCGACCCGCACGATGTTGCTCCAACCCTGCAAGGCGCAGGCCGCACAGCTGGTAGAGGAGCGGAATGAGCGTCATGGGCACGTAGTACAGGTACCACAGCACGGTGGCATAGAACGGCGTGAACGACTTGTACTTGAGGATGACCTCGATCATCCACAAGGCGCTGATGGTGGCAACGGCAACGAAGCGCCGGCGCAAGACGTAATCCAGACAGCGCAGATAGACCAGCACACCCCAGATTGAGAACGCGACGGCAGCGAGGAGCAGCGGAATCGAGCTCGAATGGATAAGCCCGTCCACGACTTCTTTGGACACCTCGTTATAGATGGGCACGGTGTTGGAGAGCTTGGGATCGGAAGCGAATGACGCCGGCAAGACCGCCAAAAGCAGAAGAAACAGTGCGGTTATGACGCCGGCAATGACGAAGGCGCGGCGACGGTACACCAGGTGCGTTATGCCAACGAGGAATCGCGGCATGGCGAAGAGCCTGCCGCCCCTGGGATCCGCCACCGGCGCGGATCGGGCGGCCGCATGGCCGATATGTCGCTCGCGGGTACCCATAGTGCTTTTAGTGTACCGACAGGCAGGCTCAAAAAACGGGCCGCATGTCCCAAAATCCGCCGACGGCAAGGCGCCCGGCGAGCACAAACTGCTCGCCGGGCGCTTTGGTTAGGAGGCTATGCGGTTGGACTTGCGAAGAGCCGCGGTCGAGACTGCCTCCTAAGGGCCTGAGGTGCTCAAGATTGGGAGCGACAAGCCCGACGAAGCGTACTTAAGTACGCGAGGAGGGTTGGAGCCCCAAGGTTGAGTGCCTCAGTGTCCTTAGGCCAAATCTTCGCCGTTGGAAGCGATTACCTTCTTGTACCAGTCGAAGCTCTTCTTCTTGGAGCGCTTGAGGGTACCGTTGCCGGCGTCGTCGCGGTCCACGTAGATGAAGCCGTAGCGCTTGGACATCTCGCCCGTGCCGGCCGAGACCAGGTCGATCGGACCCCAGGTGGTGTAACCCAGCAGGTCGACGCCATCCTCGGTCACCGCGTCGCGCATCGCGGCGATGTGCTGGCGCAGGTAATCGATACGGTAGTCGTCGTTGATGGAGCCGTCCTCCTCGACAACATCCTTGGCGCCCAGACCGTTCTCGACCACAAACAGAGGCTTCTGATAGCGGTCGTACAGGTCGTTGAGGGTAATGCGGAAGCCTAGCGGATCGATGGCCCAGCCCCACTGGCTCTGCTGCAGGTAGGGGTTCTTGGCACCGGCGAAGGCGTTGCCCTGGGTCTTCTCGACGTCGGGATTGTCAGCGCCCGCGGAGCAGCGGGTGCTGTAGTAGCTAAAGCTGATGAAGTCGACGGTGTTGTCGGCCAGGATCTCGCGGTCCTCGTCGGTCATGCCCACATCGATGCCCAAGCGCTCGAGCTTCTTGACGGCATAGGCCGGGTAATAGCCACGGCTCTGGACGTCGACGAAGAAGTAGTTGTCCTGGTTGTCGAGCTGGGCCTGGCGCACATCGCCCGGGCGACAGCTGTAGGGGTAGTAGGTGCCGGCAGCGAGCATGCAGCCAATCTTGACCTCGGGGTCGATCTCGTGGGCGATCTTGGTGGCCCAAGCGCTGGCGACGAGCTCGTTGTGGGCGGCCAGATACTCGACGGCCTCCCTGTTCTCGCCCTCCTCAAAAACCAGGCCGGCACCCATAAACGGCAGGTGCAGGATCATGTTGATCTCGTTAAAGGTGAGCCAATACTTCACCAGGCCCTTGTAGCGGGTGAAGATCGTAGTCGCAAGGTTCTTGTAGAAGTCGATGAGCTTGCGGTTGCGCCAGCCGCCGTATTCCTTGATGAGGTGAATCGGGCAGTCGAAGTGCGTGATGGTCACGAGCGGCTCGATGCCGTACTTTTGGCACTCGCGGAACACATCTTCATAGAAAGCCAGGCCGGCCTCGTTGGGCTCAACCTCGTCACCGTTGGGGAAGATGCGGGTCCATGCCAGGCTCATGCGGAAGGTCTTAAAGCCCATCTCGGCAAAGAGGGCGATGTCCTCCTTGTAGTGATGATAGAAATCGATGCCGGTCTGCGCGGGATAGTAGTAGCCATCCTCGAAGTCGAGCATCTTACGCTGGCCGGAGACCACCGCGTAGCGCTCAGCGCCGTGCGGCGCCACGTCCACGTTAGCCAAGCCGCGACCGTCCACGTCGTAGGCACCCTCGCACTGGTTGGCAGCCGTCGCGCCGCCCCACAGGAAGTCTTTACGGAAAGCCATACATCGATCCTTTCATACGCTGCTTGTCGTGGTTTCAGTATCCCCGTAAACGGGGCGCCACCCAACGACAACAACGCAGGTCGACACTTCTTTTCGCACGCAGGCGCCCAGCAGCCGCCCGAGCCTGACACTTTCTGATACCCAACCACCAAAAAGAGGACAGGCACCTTTGTGGTGGTTTGGACCCGAGAGATAGTCCGCTCCGCCGGTTTGTCTCAATCTGTAACAGTTAGACCGTTAAAACCGAGCCTGGTGTTACAGATCGAGATTTTCGGGCAGCCCCCTGCAGTTTGTCTCGTTCTGTAACAGGAAAAGACGATTTAGCCTGCTAGATGTTACAGAACGAGACAGAAGGTCCCGGTCTTCGTTGATGTCGAGGTTCTTTTCGATGAGCCCCCCCTGAAGCCGCCCTCGACCAGTAGTCAATTTGACTGAATAGGAAAAAAAGGAAAAAATAGGAAAAAAAGGAAAGGAGACTTATGACTGAAACCATCTTCTCCCCTTCATTTGGAAATCGCCCATCCTATCTCGTTGGGCGAGGAAATGTAATTTCAACATTCATCTCCGGCCTTGAACAGGAGCCGGGCAATCGAGACCGCGCCATGCTCATGCTCGGCCAGCGAGGAAGCGGCAAGACGGTTCTCCTGTGGGAGCTCGTCGATCGCGCTCGCAAGCTTGGCTTCGTCGTCGCCACGCCCACCGTTGCCTCCGAGGACATGCTCGAGCGCATTGTTGAAAAAATCCAAGAGGCGGGCGAGCCCTATGCCAACAAACGCCATCTCCCTAAACTCACGGGCGGCAGCCTGAGCGTCTTCGGTTTCTCAGCCGGCCTTGAGTTCACGCGCGATGTGCAGGAAACCAAGAGTTTCCAGTTCAAGCTCACGCAACTGGCGCGCAAGCTAACCGAGCAAGGACATGGCATCCTCATCCTCATCGATGAGCTTCAGGCTAATTCGCCCGAGATCAGACAACTCGTCACCGCTTATCAAGAACTCGTCGGCGAGAGACTCAACGTCGCACTCGTTATGGCGGGCCTTCCGGGAGCGGTCTCGGCGACGCTCAATGACCGCGTGCTGACGTTTCTCAACCGCGCTCGCAAAGTCACACTCGAACCGCTTTCAGTCGGAGACGTCGACACCTATTACCAGCGGGCTTTCGAAGAACTCGACCTTGATATCCCAAGCGATCTTCGACTAGATGCCGCTCGCGCAACCCAGGGCTCGCCCTACATGTTGCAGCTCATCGGTTACAACATCGCCAATCGTTGCCAGGCAGGAGAACGCGCAACACGAGAGCTAGTCGACGGAGCCATCGAGGCGTCAAAGGTCGATTTCGAAAACGATGTGTGCGAGACGACGCTCGCCGCGCTATCGGACCAAGACGTCGCGTTTCTCGACGCAATGACTGATGACGAAGACGCCGTTTCGCGCATTTCCGATGTAGCGAAACGTATGTCGGTCACACCCGACTACGCACAAAAGTATCGCCGGCGCCTTATCGACGCCGGCGTAATCGAACAGGCGCGCCGCGGTTACGTGCGTTTCGCCGTTCCATATATGGCTGACTATCTGCGCAGCCAACTCTAGGCAGCCACCGCAATGGGGACAGGCACCTTTGTGGTGGTTTGGGCCCGTTTGTCTCGATCTGTAACAGGTAGGCCGTCAAAACCGGGCCTGGTGTTACAGATCGAGATTGTTCGGTCTGTCCCCTGCAGTTTGTCTAAATCTGTAACAGGTAGAGACGATTTAGCCCGCTAGATGTTACAGATCGAGACGGAAGATTCTAGTCCACGGCGATGTCGAGGTTCTTGCCGATGAGACCTACGTAGCCGCCCTCGGCAGCCTTGGGGCTGTCGGCGTGGCAGAGGACCCACTTGTCGGCCTTCCAGTAGCAGTAGCTGTCGCCGGCGGCGGACATGTTGGCAGCGGCCTCGGGACGCGGACCGTTGGTGCCGGCGGGCAGCGCTACCATTACCTGGAAGCCACCGTCGTCGACCATGCACGGCGTGTAGTGCAGCGTGGTGTTGAAGACTTCGACGACCTTACCCGCCGGCACGCGAAACGCCTTGACGCACGCGGTGTCGAGCTTGCCGTCCTCGATCTCCCAGCGATGCGCCACGAGCAGGATAAAGTCGCGAGCGCCCAGGTTGAATTCGCTCGCGCGGTGATACTCCAGGCAGTTGAGCTGCGTGTTGTGGCCGTTGCACCAGCCGAGCTGGAAGGGACGGCCGCCAAACATGAGAAAGCCCAGTTTATCGGCATCTTTGACGCCCTCGAGCTCCGGCGCGCTTGCTACGTACTTGCTGCCCTCGGGAATGGGCGTGGCTGAGAGCGCCTCGAGCACGGGCGACGTGAGCTCGGACGGAACGTCATCCCAAACGTTGCCATAGGATTTGAACTCGGGATCGTTGACAGAGTAGATATGCATGTTCACTCCTGTTCGTAAATGTGACTATACGAACATTCTAGAACAAACACGAGCGATTTTGAACGCTCGCCCCGACCAATCAACAAAAAGGCGCCCCCGCATAAGCGAAGGCGCCCAATGCGCGCGTTTTGGGCGATAAAGCCCTTACGCCTGCTGATAGTGCAGGTGCTTCTCGTCGATATCGGCCAGGTCGCGGTCGAGGTAGCGGC
>URAQ01000047.1 GCA_900545875.1 uncultured Collinsella sp. | reverse complement strand
TAACCCTCAAACGGCGGGGTGAGCTCGGCGCGGGCTTCGGCTCGAACGGCCTTGCGCGCCATGCGCTCGTCGTTCATAAACTCCCAAAAGCTGATGGCAATGATGCCGCCCGGGCGTGTCTGACGCACCAGGGCGTCGAGCACGCGTACACGGTACTCGCATGACGGCACGTGGTGCATAAATCCAAAACAGACCGAGATGTCGGCGAGCGGGGCGTCGAAAAGCACGTCGGGCGTCTCGGCGGGGTTGAGCTTCATGAGGGCATCGAGCACGTCGAGTTCCTGGAAGTGCAGATTGGGGATACGCAGGGCGTGGCCGCGTGCATCGATGGCCAGGTCTTGGCACGAGTCGACGCCATAGAATTCAAACGGGCAGCTGGCATCTGCCGAGGGGTTTGCGCCGTCGACGCCCTTGGCGGCAAGTGCGCCGCCGGCGGCAAAGTTCTCGAATCGCATATTGCCGCAGGCAAGATCGAAGACGCGGACGGGATGCTCGATCGTGGCGACGTCGAGCTGCCCGAGTGCGATGTCCATGGTGCGCACCCAGCCGGGCCACGGTGCCTGGCGCGTGTCGGAAAAAGAGGCGGAGTGCTCGCGATAGAACGTATTGTTGAGCTGGATAAGCGATGAGGCGAAATCGCGGTTCACGGCGCGGGACTCCCTCCGTTGGCGGTGTGGAATAAACAGTACGACCATACTACCGTTAACGCCGCGACGGGGACAACCGAGCTGCGGGTCATTGCTTTGTTTGGACACATTTCCGCAGCTCATGTGCGCCCGCAACCGCCGGTTGTCAAAAATCTCACTAGAATAGGTGGCATGATTTTGGCGGTAGCGGATAGATTTTAACTGTGCAAGGCGCCTTAAGAACAGATACGGTCCGGCGGCACGGCCGGCAAAAGCATAGGAGGAACCATGAATGTGGAAACTGCGCAGCGGCTCGCCGACCTTCGCCGCAGTAAGGGTTTTAGCCAAGAGGGGTTGGCGCGAAAGCTGGGCCTGTCGCGCCAAGCGGTCAGTAAATGGGAGCGCGCGGAGAGCTCGCCCGATACCGAGAATTTGATCTCGCTCGCCAAACTCTATGACGTGAGTCTGGACGAGCTACTCAATCCGAGCGACGAGATCGAGGACGATATCGAGTTTGAGAACGAGGACCGCGCCCGTCAGCGCGAGGCCGAGGCGGCGGAGCGCGCCCGTACCCATGAGGCGGCGGCGCGAGCTACCGAGGCGGCAACGCAGGCGAGTGATGCCGCCGCCAAGGCGGCGCAAGCGGCAAGCTGGAGTGCGCAGGCCGCCAATGCCGCTACGGCGCAGGCGACGAGTGGCGGCGCAGTTGGCTCGACTCCGGTGAAGGGCCCGTTCCAGTCGTTCCCGTATTGGGCCGTGTGCTGGCTACTATTCTTTTTGCTGATGTTCCTGTTTGGTGCCGGCCCCTTTGCCGCACTGATTTTCTTTACGATTCCCATCTATCACTGGGTGGCGCGTGCGCTCGATGGCGATTGGGCGCGCGGGGATATTCAGGTTGGTCCGGCGCCGCTGGCGATCAAGGCCCAGGGGAAGGATACTTCTGCGGAACCTGATGCTGACGTGGCTACCACGGTCATCGCTGAGCCGATTTCCAAAGAGGGTGACGAATGATGAAGCTTTCGCATGAATCCAAGGTACGCCTGGGTGTTGGCATCGGAGCGTTTGTGCTCATTGTTGGGCTTGTCTTTGGCATTTCGCGGACATTGATTCATTTTGATGGCCCGTGGGATCTCGACGATGTTGTATCCGGCTTGTCCGGTATGGACGATGTGGCGGACGAGGGCGATCTTTTGGATGACGGTAACTATTCCGCTCAGCCTCAGCAGCTTTCGAGCACGACTTTTGATGCCGATGAGTTCCGCTACCTCGATTTCGATATCAATGCGGCTTCGGTGGACGTCAAGGTTGTTGATGGCAACAAGGTTCGCGTTATCGAGCGGGGACGCGTTGCCAAGGGTGTGGATGCCTCCAAGGCCGCAACGCAAAACATCGCATCTGTCAAAGACTCGGCGCTCAAGGTTTCCCAGTTTGGAAGTGATGACGGCAAGGCAATCGACCGAACGGTTACGGTTGAGCTGCCGCGCCATGTTGCCGAACATCTGAAGGGGATCAACGCGCACGTGGGCTCGGGTGATCTGCAGATTGCCGGTGTCATCTGTGATGGTCTTGACCTTTTCCTGGGTGCGGGAGATGTAGAGTTTACGGGCAGCGTGACTGATGCGCTCAGTGCCGAGGTCGGTTCGGGCGATGTGACGTTCGAGCTCTACCAGGCCCCCACGAAGTCGATGGACGTAAGTGTGGACTCGGGCGATGTGGAGATAATGGTTCCGAACTCTACGGGCTTTAAGGCAAGCCTCACCGTGGGCAGTGGTGACTTCGAGAGCGATTTCCTTCCGCTTGGCTACGATGGCGAGACCATTTTGAATCTTGAATTCGATAACGGCGATAAGTCTGCCACGTATCGTTTTAAGGTCGGTTCGGGCGACATGTCGTTTGATTCGGAGTGACAGACGGTTATTGAAGACCAGTAAACATAGACGCGCTGTTTGATGAAGGCGCCGGGGCCGTGGTCGGCTCCGGCGCCTTTGCCTTTACAATGGGGGCATGGAACAGATTATTTTGAACATACTCGAGGCCCTACGTCGCGGTGAGACCGTGGACGACAAGGCACTCGTCAAACTGATACATGCCGAGGCGCGTCGTGAGGGCGCCGACAAGCGTGACCTGGCCAAGCGTCGCCTGCTGCCGTTTTACCAGCGGGTGAAGCGCGAGGAACCGGCTCGTTGGACGGCATGGAATGTCGACGCCGAGCTAGAGCGTCAACTGCTGCAGGTGCTGCGCATGAAGCCGCGCCGCACGGCTTCGGGCGTGGCGACCATTACCGTCATCACCAAGCCGTGGCCGTGCTCGGGCGATTGCCTGTTTTGCCCCAATGACCTGCGCATGCCCAAGAGCTATCTGCATGCTGAGCCGGCGTGCGCCCGTGCGGAGCAAAACTGCTTTGACCCGTATCTGCAGGTGAGTGCCCGTTTGACGGCGCTTTCGCAGATGGGGCATGCGACCGACAAGATAGAGCTCATTGTGCTCGGTGGCACCTGGAGCGACTATCCGGAAGGCTATCAGACATGGTTTATGTCAGAGCTTTTCCGTGCGCTCAATGACGATGCCGTCGCCGGCGTGGCTGCCAACCCCATGTTGGCGCGTCCGGGCATCAGCCGTGCCGAGGCAGGGCGCCTGCTCGATGACGCTCCCGCCGATGCGCTGCCGCCGGTGGTAACAGAGCGCCGCGAGCGCTATCGGGTTGCCGGCATTGCGACAGACGAGGCTGAGCTTGCTGCTGGCGTTGCCGACGAGCAGGAGCGTGTGGATGCTGCCGTGGGCGGCTACAACCGCGCGGTGCGTCGTCTGTACGGCCCCGGTACGCCGTGGGGCGAGGTCGCCGAGTGGCAGACGGCAACGATGGAGGAACTTGAGCGTCAGCAGCGCATCAACGAGACGGCGAAGCATCGCGTGGTGGGGCTCGTTATCGAGACGCGCCCCGATGCCGTAACGCCGCAGGCGCTCACGCTCATCCGCCGCCTGGGCTGCACCAAGATCCAGATGGGTATTCAGAGTCTCGACCAACATTTGCTCGATATCAACGAGCGTCGCATTTCGGTGACGCAGATCGAGCGGGCGTTTTCGCTTGCGCGCCTGTTTGGCTTTAAGATCCATGCGCATTTTATGCTCAACTTGCTGGGCGCCACGCCGGAGGGGGACAAGCGCGACTACGAACGCTTTATGACTGAGGGGGCCTTTATGCCCGACGAGGTCAAGGTCTACCCGTGTGCGCTCATCGAGGGCTCGCGTCTGGTGGGCTGTTACGAGCGCGGCGAGTGGCGCCCCTATACCGAGGAAGAACTGCTCGACGTGCTGGCCGACGACATCGTGGTGACGCCGGCGTTCTGCCGCATCAGTCGCATGATCCGCGACTTTAGTTCCGACGACATCATGGTGGGCAACAAGAAACCCAACCTGCGTCAGCTCGTCGAAAACCGCTTGGCCGCTCGGGGTGACGGTGCGACGGTGCGCGAGATTCGCTATCGCGAGATCAGCACGGCGGGTGCCGACTTGGATGAGCTATCTCTTGATGAGGAGGTGGCGTACGAGACGCCGGTGACTTACGAGCGCTTTTTGCAGTGGGTGACGCCGCAGGGCAAGATCGCGGGCTTTTTGCGGTTGTCACTGCCCGACCATTCGTTTGTTGCCGCGCATGCGGACGAGTTGCCGACGACGCCGGACGAGGCGATGATTCGCGAGGTACACGTGTATGGCATGGCGGCGCGCGTGGGGTATCAAGGCCAGGCGGCCCAGCACCATGGGTTGGGGCGTCTGCTCGTAGAGCGTGCGTGCGAGATTGCCCGGGATGCGGGCTATGCGCGCATCAACGTGATCAGCGCGATTGGTACGCGCGAGTACTATCGCCATTTGGGTTTTTACGACCATGGACTCTATCTGCAAAAGGAGCTCTAGATGAACAAGCCGAGTGTTTCTGCCGGCGTCGTTGCCGGCGTTGCTCTGGGAGCCGCGGCGCTTGGTGCGGCCGCCGTCGCTGTTCGCGCTGCCTGTCTGCAGGTTGCGCGAACCCGCAATGGGTTGGCGCGTGTGAAACGCGTGCACGATGAGGGCGGCGATGAGATTCGCGTGTTGGTGCAAGGCGGCGTCTACCAAAGCGCGAGCTATGTCGGTGAGCGTTGGGCCGAGCCCGTCTTTGCGTACTATCGTGCGTTTGACGACGTGTTTGAGTCCGAGGATGCGATGCGCGACGCTTATGGTCACGGCATCGACCGTATGCTTATGCTGGGCGGCGGCGGGTTTGCCTATCCTAAATTCGCCCTGATGTCGCACGAGGGCTTGCGCATGGACGTCATCGAGTATGACGGAGAGATTACGCGCCTGGCGCGCCGTTGGTTCTATCTGGACGAGCTGGAGCGCACGGTGGGCGACCGCTTGCGGGTGATTACTGCTGAGGCTCGCTCGTATCTGGGTGTGACGAGTGTGGGCCATCGTCGCTACGACGTGGTCGTGAGCGATTGCTTTGGCGGCGCCGAGCCCGTACGCGAGCTGGCGACGGTTGAAGCGTTGCGTTTGGTGCGGGGCAGCCTAAATGTCGGTGGCGTCTACGTTGCCAATATCGTGAGCGCAAGCGAGGGGAGCGATGTGACGTTCCTGCGCGATTGCGCTGCCACGGCACTCGAGGTATTCGCCCACGCCTGGGTGGTCCCATGTGGCGATGCGAAGTTCGGCGGCGAGGAAAACTACCTGCTCATCGCCAGCGACGGCAACTACGCCTTTGCCGAAGCCGTGCCCTTCGACGCTGACTTTCTCGGCGCTGCCCTCCACGACTAGCGCGTCTCCCTGCGACCAGTCTGTTTATGACGGGGCTCCTTTAGCCACTCCTTGGTCATGCCAAAGTAGCTCAACAAGCCCCGTGCCGAAAAGACCGGTTTTATGTATGGTCGCGCCAGCTGCGGACACGCTGCTTCATGTCTTCGATGTCGAGCACGCCTTCGGCAAAGCCTTTGCGCACGAGCTCTTCTGGAACGAATTCGTCGTACCGATCAAAGTAAGGCACCTCGCCGGGATAGACGAGGTCGATGGGGTCGAAGTCTTTCTCGGCTTCGGCGGCGAGCACTTCAAAGAACGTCTCCTCGTCGGCCTTCATCTTAAACTGCATAAAGTACGGGCGTGACGGGTCGAGTCCGCGAAGGCCCAGCTCAGCGGCGCATTTAATCTTGAGCATGCGCTCGAGCGCCAAAAAGGCGTAGCTGCCCAGCCAGGGGAAGAGCACCCAGGTGTCGCCACCCAGGTTGATGAGCGGCTTAGTTCCCGCGCCCGAAATCTCGGCCGTATGGCGAGCCTGCGCCAGACGGGCCCGCGCGTTACCCATCAGGTACGGATACGCCGCGTGCTCGTTGAGCGCCTTGCGCATACGCTCGAGTACGTGTGTATTGATGTCGCCGGGGCAGTCGCCAAAGTAGGCCGGCACCCGGCCCTTGACCTGCGTGGCAAAGACGGTGTGACGCTTCCAGTCCACTTCCTCGACAATCCAGCAATGGCCGGCGATGGCAATGCGCTCACCGGGCGGGGGCGGGTTGACAATCGTGCCCAGCTCGGCCGATTCGCTGCGAACGGTGAACTCCTCGTTTTCCTGGAACACAGCGTAGAACTTAAAGTTGTTAATGATGCGCTCGCCCGCGAGGCCCACGATGAGCCCGCCGCCCTCGGCGACTTGGATATGGTCGATCTTAATGAGGTGACGCAGCAACACGCGATAGTCATCGGCCGAGATGCGATGGAAATAGCTGAGTGTGAGCACGCGCTGGGCAAGCTCTGCCGGCGTGAGTTCGCCGGTGCTGGCAAGCGTCGACATAGTCTGGTGGTAGAGCAGGCTGTAGGGGAGTCGATCGAGTTCGGGTGGCTCGACCCACTTTTCCTCGCGATAGAGTTGTACGAGCGCGATGCCCTGCAGGAGCTTCCACGGAATGGTCTCGGGCATCATCGTGCGCGGCTCGGGTTCTTCCTCGCGCATGACAAACCACATCTCGGGCGGAAGATCGCGGCGCCCCGTGCGGCCCATTCGCTGCAAAAAGGAGCTGACGGTAAACGGTGCATCGATCTGAAACGCACGCTCCAGACGGCCGATATCGATACCGAGCTCCAGTGTAGATGTGGTGACGGTTGTCTGTGCCTGCTCCTCATCGCGCATGAGCTCTTCTGCCGTCTCGCGCAGCGATGCTGAAAGATTGCCGTGGTGGATGAGAAAGCGGTCGGGCTCGTGCCGGCTCTCGCAGTAGCTGCGCAGCATGGAGCACACGGCCTCTGCCTCCTCGCGCGAGTTGGCAAAGACCAGGCACTTGCGGCCGCGTGTGTGCTCAAAGATATAGCCCATGCCGGGGTCGGCGTTGTCTGGCGCCGTGTCGGTGGGGTTGAGTAATGCCTGTTCGGGTGCTCGGGGGATGTCGACTTCGCCCTCGGGGGCCGACGAAGTGCGGCGATCCCTGGAGGTAGCCTTGTCCCGTGCCCGCTCACGACGTTGACGGCGCTCCTCTTGTGTGAGCTGTCCGCTGTGACGCATGTCTTGTCCGGATGCGGGCAGTGCCGCGGGTGCCGCTGCCTCAATGCGCTCGCACGCAAGCACTTCGGCCTCTTGAGGACCCGTGCTCTCGAATCCTCGTTGTTGCGCCTGGGGACCCGAGTTGTAGAAGTGCTCCATGGAGATACGCCACACGCGGCGCGGCTCCTCAAAGCAGGGGATGATGCAATCGCGTCCTGTTCCCTGCGAGAGGAAGGCACCCGTACGCTCGGGGTCACCGATGGTGGCCGAAAGGCCGATGCGGCGGGGCTGCACGCCTGCCATGCGCGAGAGGCGCTCGATAAGGCAGAGCGTCTGACCGCCGCGGTCGCCGCGCATGAGCGAATGGACCTCGTCGATGACCACGTAGCGCAGGTCGCAGAACATGCGCGGGATCGCCATGTGCTTATGGATTAAGAGCGCCTCGAGTGACTCGGGCGTAATCTGCAAGATGCCGCTCGGTTTTTTTATGAGCTTAGCCTTGTGCGACTGCGAGACATCGCCATGCCAGTGCCAGACAGGGATATCGGCCTCTTCGCAGAGGTCGTTGAGACGGACGAACTGATCATTGATGAGCGCTTTGAGGGGGCCGATGTAGAGGGCGCCTACGCTCGCGGGCGGGTTCTCCCAAAACTCGGTCAGGATGGGAAAGAAGGCTGCCTCGGTTTTGCCGGAAGCCGTGGATGCCGTCAGGAGCACATTATCTTGCGTGTTAAAGATGGCGTCTGCCGCTGCAACCTGGATAGAGCGCAGACTCTCCCAATCGTGGGAGTAGATGAAGTCTTGGATAAACGGAGCATATCGGTCAAAGGCGTTCACGGGGCCTCCTCTCAAATACGAATCTCTTAACGCGGTGAGCAGTGGCTCGCTACATTACTGTCTCGACGTTTGCCCAGATAAAACCTGCCAAAATAAACCTGTCCCTTTTTGGCAGGTTAGATGGTGAACTCGGCGAAGTTGCGGTCTTCGCTTGCGGTGTCGGTGTTGTCCGTTACGGCTGCCGGCGCCAGCGCATCGCCACCGACGCTTTGCAGCAACTCGGCCACGTTAGCATCGGGGTTTTGGCATAGGATGTCGAGCAGCTCGATAAAGTCACGAATGACTTCACGCGGCGTTAAGTGCGTATCGGCTCCCACGCGGCCAAACTCAATCTTGAGGAAGTCCACCAAGTCGTTTTCGGTAAGCGAGGGCGTCCAGCCAAAGTAGCCGGCATGGATCTGCATGAGTTTTTCGATCAGCACCAGCAGTTCCTCATAGGTGAGTGGCTGTAGGCGGATGATGGGCGCGAGCATGTCCTTAAGGTCCTCGCGCGCAAAGCGGCCCTGAGCGAGTCGGCTGCGCAGGGCTTCGTAGGAGAACACGCCGCGGCGGCGGTCTTCGATGGAGGTTGGCGTGCCGCCCATAATCATGCCCAGGTACTGCGCTTTGCCCTGAAGCGTGTCGTTGTACATGGTCAGGATTTTCTCGTAGTTGTACTGGCGCGTGATAGCGTTGGGAATCTTATACAGATTCACGAGCTCGTCGATGAGCACCAGCATGCCCTTGTAGCCGCTGCAAACCAAAAAACGAGCGATGAGTTTGACGTAGTCGTACCAGTCGTCATCGCTGATGATGGTTGAGGAGCCCAGCTCGGCGCGTGCCTCACTCTTGGTGCGGTACTCGCCGCGAATCCATTTGGTCACGCGGCTCATAGCTTCTTTGTCGCCCTCGGATACGGCCGCGCGGTAGCGGCGGAGCATACGGGAGAAGTCGAAGCCGTGGACCATTTCCTCGAGCGGGGCCAGTTGGGCATTGACGGCAGACTCATCGGCATCGGCACACGAGGCGACCCAGCGATCCAAAATAAGGTTGAGCGCACCGCCCTCGGGGCGCGTCTTGGTCGATATATTGCGGATGAGCTCGCGGTAGGTGGCGAGGCCCTGTCCCTGACCGCCCTGCAGACGGCGCTCGGGCGACAGGTCGGCATCAGCGACGACGAATCCCTCGCCCATGGCGTGCGTGCGGATGGTCTGGAGCAAAAAGCTCTTGCCGGCGCCGTAGCGACCGACTAAAAAGCGGAAGCTCGCGCCGCCATCGGCGATGAGACTCAAATCGGTGAGCAGGGCGCGAATCTCGACCTCGCGACCCACGGTGATATAGGGAAGGCCGATGCGCGGGACCACGCCGCCCTTGAGCGAGTTAAGGATAACGGCGGCGACGCGTTTGGGTACACGGGGCGCTGCGGATGCGGTATCACTCATGGTCTAGGTATCCTCTCACGTCTGCTTCGTAGTCCTCGATAATCTGCGGCCCTGCCGCGCTAAATTCAATTACGGTGTCGCCCACCAGGTCAAAGAGCGCCTCGTTGATGCTGTCGACGAGCATGTCCTCGCTCTGCCCCGATTGCACTACCGCCAATGTCGCTTGCGCTGCGTTTTGCTCGAGCAGCGCGCGAAGGAAGGCATCTGCGGCGGGCGCGAGTTCGGTTGCGGTGCCAGCGGGTGCAGTCGATACGACCGCTGGCGTCGGTGCGAGGAGCGGTGCCACGACGCCAAACTGTTCGGTGGAAATGGTTGGCTCGTCGGCTTTGTTGCGCTCCGTAGGCGCCGCGATCGGCTCGGCCATCACGTCGGTCGCAGGCTTGGCTTCCGGTTGCTCGGATTCCGCCGTATCGACCTCTGTGGGCACATCGTCCTCGCGCTCTTCGTCGATTAAAAGT
>URAQ01000046.1 GCA_900545875.1 uncultured Collinsella sp. | reverse complement strand
GCGCCGATGCCCTGGATTCCGTGCGCTCCCGCGGTACCCTTCGAGAGGACGGGGGAGGCGGCGGGCTCGACGGCCACCACCCGTACCGCGGGATTCTGCTCCTTCAGATAACCGCCGGCTCCGCTGAGGGTGCCACCGGTGCCCACCCCGGCGACAAACACGTCCACCTTCCCCTCGGTGTCCTTCCAGATTTCCGGCCCGGTCGAGCCGCGGTGCGCCGCCGGGTTGGCGGGGTTCTCGAACTGGCCGGGGATGAACGCGCCGGGCGTGGCGGCCGCAAGCTCCTCGGCCTTGGCGATGGCGCCCTTCATGCCCTTGGAGCCGTCGGTGAGCACGAGCTGTGCGCCGTATGCCTGCATAAGCTTGCGGCGCTCGACGGACATGGTCTCGGGCATGGTGATGATCACCTTGTAGCCGCGGGCAGCCGCCACCGAGGCGATGCCGACGCCGGTGTTGCCACTCGTGGGCTCGATGATGGTGTAGTCGCCGCCGCGCGCGAGCTTGCCGGCCTTCTCGGCCTCGTCGATCATGTTCTTGGCGACGCGGTCTTTGACGGAGCCGGCGGGGTTGAAGTATTCCAGCTTGACGAGCACGCGGGCCTTGAGGTCCTCATCGGCCTCAAAGTGAGTGAGCTCCAGAAGCGGGGTGTGGCCGATAAGCTGATCGATGGACGTGTAAACATTGCTCATGGTGAACCTCCAAAGTGTTCAAATGACTGGATACCGTGTGGTTTTACGGTGTGTATAGCAGCGAAACCCACAAACCTTATGGGTTGTTCGTTTTGCTGTTGGCAAGCATAGTAGACAGTAAAGCCTAGTAACGCAATAGGAAATAGAAGATTATTACGAGTCGATTAACCATCTTGACCGGAACGGGTTTTTTCAAAACCAATTTTTCGGCTAGAATTTCTACGGACTAAATGACCGAAAGGCAGCACTATATATGTTGGTTTCTACTAAGGGCAGATATGCCCTGCGCGTTATGGTCGATCTGGCCGAGCACCAGGCGGCCGGTCGCATCCCGCTCAAAGAGATCGCGGCGCGACAGGGGATTTCCGAGAAATATCTCGAGAACATCTTGGCTACGCTCGTGCGCGCCAACATGCTTTCGGGTATGCGTTGTAAGGGCGGCGGCTATGTGCTCACGCGCCCGCCTGAGCAGTACACGGTGGGCGAGATCTTGCGCCTGACCGAGGGCAGTCTGGCGCCGGTCGCCTGCCTGGATGGCGACTGCAAGGGTTGCTCGCGTTCGGATGAGTGCCCCACGCTCGACGTGTGGAAGAACCTGGACAAGCTCATCAACGACTACCTCGACGGTGTGACGCTTGATCAACTTGTCGCTCCCAACCATGGCTACGACTACGTCATCTAACCCATACCCGCCATTTGGGGACGGAGCGGAAATGGTAGATTCTCTCGCCCTTTGAGACTTGGCAAATAAGAAGGCCGCCCATTTTTGCGATGGGCGGCCTTTGTCTTGGGTCGATATGACGGTTCGTATTGAACAGTTCTAGCCCTCGGCGATGCTGTCGAGAATGCTGCGCATGATGGATACCAGGATGCTGCCCATAAAGGCCGATCCAAAGCCGGCAATGGAGATACCCGCGCCCAGCAGATTGACCGACAGGTAGCTGGCCAGCTCGAGCATGAAGCTGTTGACTACGAGCTGAAAAATACCAAGCGTGATAATAGTGAGCGGCAGCGAGATGACCGTCAGGAACGGCTTGACGAGCGAGTCGACGATGTTGAGGAACAGTCCCACGAAGGCAAAGCAGACCCAAGCCTCGGCAAAGCCGAAGGGTTGGATACCGGGGACGAGGAACGTGGCGATCGCGATGGCGATCGAGGTGAAGAGCCAGTTAAGCATAAAGCGCATGGCGTGAATCCTTTCTTGCGCCGGGGTTGCTGGCGTCGCGTGAAGCGGCTTGCGGCGGCGACCTGGATGGTTGCGCGGGCGCGCCGCGGTGTTTGGGCGCCCATTGTCTCAAATATTCGTGGAGCTTACGTGCGCATATGGTTTCTAAACGGCGTTCGTCCTGAAAAACGCGCCGCTGGCAGAGAGTCTTGTCGCTTTAGTTTGGTGGTGTGCTACACTGCTACGGGCAAAAGCCACAGGCGTTGCCCTATTGCATAGAACGGGCGAACGATGCCCGATGTCAGTATCAACTTCGATGCCTTTTGGCGGGTTTGGCGGTGATCGATGAATATCGAGAACATGTTTGACAAGCCTGATGTCAAGCAGCTGGTCCACGCATTTAGCCTTTTGGACGACGAGAAGGATATCCAAGCGTTTTTGACCGATATCTGCACGCCGCGCGAGATTTGCGATCTATCGCAGCGTCTGCAGGTCGCGCGTTACCTGGACGAGGGCGAGCCTTATGTTGAGGTTCAAGCCCGTACTGGCGCTTCGTCCACCACGGTGAGCCGCGTGTCCAAGGCGCTCAACGGCGAGTACGGTGGCTACCGCAAAATCCTCATTAAGCTGGAGGACGGCGAGTAGGCCGCGCAAAAAAACGAATTGTACAAAACCGCTCCCCCGGGGGCGGTTTTTATATGCCCGCAATCGGCTGGTGCGTTGGGGTCAGGTTGCTTTGTACCAAAAGATGGAGCTGCGGTGGCAATGTGTCCGCTTGGGCGGGTAGGATGGATGCATTGATTATTGCGAACAGTTTGAGCGGAGGACCATGCCTGTTCGAATCTATACCACCAATGCCGGCACGGATTTGAGCGATGCCGAGGCGGCGCTACTGGCCGACCTGGTTGCCCGCCACGGGCGCGCTGTTCTGTTGGCGCCAACATTTGCCGAGCTCGACCTGTGCCGCCATGATGCGGCAGAAGCTGGGGTTTCACTGGGTGTCGACTACAAGACGCCCACATCGTGGCTCAGCTCGCTGTGGGAGCTTATGGGCGATGGCCGCAGCTTTGTGGACAACCTTCAGCGCCAGATGCTGTTCTCGGACATGATCGACCGCCGCGACGACGCCGCTCTGCAGCCGCTTTCGCGCAGCCAGGGCACAGTGCGCATGCTCGCGCGCATGGCCCGCGACGTGTTGCCGGGCGTTGCGGGGACGGGTGCCGAACGATGCCGTGGCGACAACTGCCGGCCTGAGCCAAAAAGCGATGCCGAGGCTCGTGTGTTCGAGCTTTTGCGCGCCTACGCGGGCGGTTTGGACCGTCGAGATATGGTTGAGCCCTGCGAGGCAGCTGACATTATGACCAGTGTCCTGGCCGATAGCCTGCCGGCGTGCACTCGCGCCGTATGCGTGCGCGGTATCACGTCGTTTACGCACGGTCTGCTCGAGCTGCTGTCTGCCGTGGCGAACAATGGGGGAGAGGTCGTCGTGCTGCTTGCCCGCGAGCAGGCGGCGATGCGCGAGGAGCTTGCCGCGGCATTTGATGCCCGCGATGTGTTGTTTGAGATCGCGCCGCTAGGGGAGGGTGTCGGCGCGTCTGATGCCGCTTGCGGGACCGCCGCTCAGCCTGCCTTTATTGAGGTCGCTGGCCCCCATGCCCGTGCTCATGCTTATGCGGACGCAATTGATGATCTGGTAAAAACGTGCCGGGGTTCCGAGGTCGACGGCGTCGCGACGCCTGCCGACCCTGTGCGCGTGCTCGTTGTTTCTGCCCGGGCACCCCAGCTGTTCGTTGAGCTCGCCTCTCGTCTGGCGGCTCGTCATATCGCTTCCGAGACAACTGAGTTCACGGCGTTTTCCCAGTCCATCGCGGGCAGGCAGTTTACGGCGCTCGCCGGCCTGATCGAGCGCATGAAGGCCGCCGATGAGGGCATGGCGTCAAAGACCGAGTGGTGGCCCGCGCCGGAGCTTACCGACTGGATCTACAGTCCGCTTTCGGGTGCCGACGCCGCGAGCGCCCGCGGCTTCGACAAGAACATGCGCCTGTCGCGCAGCAAGACCGCTGCGGGCGTCAAGAGCCTGCTGCAGAGCGTGCAGGGCCAGGTGAGGGGCGCCCGCAAGGCCGCCAGCGACGATAACTGGTTTAAGAATGTGCCGTGCGTGGTCTCGGACGTGTTTCAGGCGCTGTGGCGCGACAAACCCGTGACGGCACTCAAGGCCATGCTCGCCGTTGCAGAGGCGCTGCCCGATCGCGCTCTAGGCGGTCTTGACGGCCAGGCCCGTCGTCAGGCAGAGACGGCTTTGCTGCGCCATGCCATCGACATCCTTATGAACGATGCTCGCGCGCTCGACGTGTCGCAGGCCGCGACCGTGCCGGTTCTCGACGGCGTTCGAACTAAGGTGGACAAGCGCAGCACCGCTTACGATTACGAGACCTACGAGGTCGATCGCACGCCACGGGCGCAAGTGCGCTTCGTGTCGCTTGCCGATGCGTCGGTTTTGCGTCCTGGCGGCTACGATGCCGTGCTGTTTGCCGATGTCGACCTGGACAGCTATCCGCTTTCGCATGAAGAGGGCCCGCTTGCCACGTTGACGGCCGAGCTGCGCCGCGACGGCGTGTCTTTGGAGCCCGCCGCCCTGCTGCGCGTGCGCTTTGGCCGTGCAATGCAGGCGACGAGCGGTCCGGTCGCGCTTGCCCGCGTGACACACGATCGCCAGGCGCGCGAGTGCTACCCGGCAGCCGTATGGACCGAGCTGCGGGCACATGCCGAGGCCGCTGGCGCTGCCAAGCCCACGTGCGTGGGCGAGGGCGATATCATCGCCGACTTTGATCCCGCGGCAGGTGAAGGCCTCAAGCGCGAGCGCGTGACCTGTGAAGCCCCTCAGCACCTGAGCGATGAAGCCATTCCGTATCTGGTTCTGCGCCGTCGCGATGGCGAGGGCGAGAACGCGCCGCTCGTGCCGCGTCTGACGTCCGCCTCGCAGATCGAGGCCTATTCTACCTGTCCACTGTGCTGGTTCGTGTCGTATCGCGTCAAGCCCCAGTCTATCGACGCGGGCTTTGGCAACATGGAGAAGGGCAACTTTGTCCACGACGTGCTGGAGCATCTGCATGCCCGTCTGCCCCAAGAAGGCATGGAGCGCGTGACGCCCGAGAATCTGCCGCGTGCACAGGAGCTGCTGCACGAGGTCTTTGACGAGACGTTGGCCGAGCACGCTGGCAAGCGCGGCACGGAGGGCCCGCTGGTGCCGCTCTCCCCGGTGGAGGAGCGCCAGGTGGCCGAGATCTTGCCGCAGCTGGAGGGTGTGCTTGCCTACGAGTCCGAGGCACTTGCCCCCTTTGCCCCGCGCTACCTGGAGTTCGCCTTCAACGAGCTCAAGGTCGAGTATGCCGGTTGGCCGCTTGGCGGGCGCATCGACCGCGTGGACGTGGACGCCGAGAATCGTGCCGTGGTGATCGACTACAAGCATCGCACGGGCGTTGAGGAGTTTAAGCTCGCCGACCCTACGGTGCGCGACGAGGAATCGGGCACGGCACCCATCGACGATCCGCGCTGGTTGCCACCACATACCCAAACGCTTATCTACGCCCAGGCCATGCGCCGGGCGCTGGATTTGGACACCCGCGCGGCGCTCTACTTTTCGACCAAGGGCGGCAAGCCGGCGTTGCGCGGTGCCGCGAGCGCCGAGCTGCTCGAGGAAGAGCGCGGCGACGGCCGCATCCCGGGCCTTAAGAAAGGTTTCCCCGGCGAGGGTGGCAGCATGGACTTCGACGTCCTGCTCGATCGCGTTGAGGCCGGCATCGCCGAGCGCCTGCGCGAGCTCGAGGCGGGCGACGTCGCCGCTGTCGATCCGACGGCGGCGCAGACCGCGCATGCGCGCTGCTCGTATAACCACGAAGGAACGTTTGTAAGGAGGGACGTGTAGGCCATGGATCTTTCGACTTTGATGCCGCAACAGCTGCAGATTGTCAAAACGCTCGACCGCCCGCTGTTTGTCTCGGCGGGCGCCGGTTCGGGTAAGACCTTTACCCTCACGCGCCGCATCGTCTATGCGCTCTCGCCCGAATCCGGTCCGTTCGTCGAGCATCTGGACCAGGTACTCGCCATCACCTTTACCAAGGATGCCGCGGCCGAGATCCGCGACCGCGTGCGCCGTGCGCTTATCGACGAGGGTATGGACGAGGAAGCACTGACCGTCGACGACGCGTGGATTTCGACCATTCACGGCATGTGCTCGCGTATCCTGCGCGCGCACGCGCTGGAGCTGGGCATCGACCCCGAGTTCACGGTGCTCACCGATACCGACGAGCTCATGGATCAGGCTGTTGAGCATGTGCTGGGTCGCGCGACGGCACCCGATGCCGCCCCCGAGCTCGCGGCATCGCTCAAGGCCCTCTATGCCTGGTATCCCATGGCGGGCGAGGGCGGTTCCTTTGGCGGCGGTACGACCATCAAGGGTCTGGTGCGCGACCTGCTGGAGCTGTCGAGCCAGTTGCCGGGCGGTATGGACGACGTGCGCGTGGCGCGCGGCCAGGCCGATACCTCGGCACTCGCCGATGCCTATCGCGCGGCGCTGGGTGCGAGCAAGGCCTCGACCGAGAAGGCGCAGGCGGCGCTCGATGCCATCGACGCGTTCGAGGCGAGCGGCAAGACCATGGCCGATGCGGCGCGACTCATGATGTCGTGCACCATGCCGCGCGCGAGCAAGGCATTCCCTAAGGAGCAAGCCGAGCTGCTCAAGGCCGAGGCCGCCGATGCGTTTATCAATATCGTGCTTGCCTGCGGTGGCCCAGCGCTCGATGCGCTGGTGGGCCTGGCCCGTTCCGTGGAGGCGGAGTACCGTGCGCTGAAGGCTGCCCAGTCCGCCCTCGATAATAACGACCTGCTGCGTATGGCCTACGAGGCCCTGCGCGATTACCCGGCCATCCGTGCTGCGTGCGAGGGCCGCTTTAAGATGGTCATGATCGATGAGTTTCAGGATACCGACCAGATGCAGGTCGATCTGATACGCTACCTGACGGGTGCGGGGGAGCGCGCGCTGTGCACCGTGGGCGATGCGCAGCAGTCCATCTATCGCTTCCGTGGCGCCGAGGTCGAGGTGTTCCGTCGTCAGGAGCGCAAGGTGGGCTCGTCTGCCGCGCCCGAGGCGACTGCCGTGGCCGACGCCCCTGCCGGCGAACTCGTCAAGCTCGTGCGCAACTTCCGCAGCCATGACGAGGTGCTGCGTTACGTGGCACGCGTCTTCGACGGCGATGACGGCGGCCTGATGCAGGGCTTTTTGGATCTTGAGGCGAGCGACGGCCGCAAGGACACGCTGGTGGCAGACGCCTCGCGTCGCCAGGCGCTCTTTGTTGCCGGCGGCAGTATGCAGGAGCGCACACAGGCCAAGGCCCGTGCGATCGCCGAGCGATTCCGCGCGCTTGCCGATGCCGGCCAGCCCCAGGGCGGCATGGTGCTGCTGCTGGGCCGCATGACCAACGCAGACGTCTACGCACAGGCTTTCCGTGACCAGGGGCTCGACTGCGTCATCGCGGGCGGCTCGGTCTTTGCCCAAGCAGCCGAGGTGCAGACGGTGCGCGCCCTGGTTTGTGCGCTCGCCAATCCGGCCGATACGGCGCAGGGCCTTATGCCGCTGCTCGCCTCGCCGATGTTTGCGCTCGGCGCCCAGGAGTTCCTGGCGCTGGCGACCAAGCTCGATAGCGAGACGGGGGAGACCTCGCGCCGGAATATCGACGCGGGCATCATGAGTGATTTCGACGTGCCGGGTTTGCGAGACTTGCCGCTCGTGACGCGCGTCCGCGAGGTGCTGCGGTATGCGCTTCGTCGCGTGGGCCGCGATTCGTTCGCCGCCATCGCGCGCAACGTGGTCAACGCCTCCGGCTGGTTTGTGCGTCTGGCACAGCGTGGTCCCGAGGGCAAGGCCATTGCCGCCAACGTGCTCAAGGCGCTCGATGCCGTGGCCGAGGCGGAGGCCGAGTTCGGCAACTCGCCGCGTTCCATCGCGCTGGCCTTCGACCGCTTCTTGGCGGGCAAGGAAGCCCCGGGTGCCCTCAACGAGGAGGGTGACGGCGCGGTGCGCATCATGACGGTTCACGCCTCCAAGGGTCTGGAATATCCGGTCGTGGCGGTCGCCGAGTGCTTTGGCGTGCGTAAGTCCTCGGGTGCGGCACAGATGGGTCGCGCCGATGGCGGAGCGCAGGTCGTGGCACTGCCGGCACGCTTCGACGGCGTTAAGCTCGCCGATGGGACCTTTGTGAAGGGCGATGACGTCAAAAAGCAGTTTGAGCATGCGTTTAAGGGCAAGGGCACGTCGCTGTGGTTGCCGCCGGAGCTCATGGAGGACGTCTGTGCGACGGGCTCTCCCGCCGAGGCATTTGTCCGCCTGCGTAACGACGACCTGCAGCTTTCGCTCGAGGAGCGGGCTCGCTTGCTCTATGTTGCCATGACGCGTGCGCGCGAGCTGGTGATCTTGGCGATGGATGCCGGCGTGAGCCGCGGCAAGGTGACGGCGCCGACCTTCGATGTCGAGACCGATCTGACCTACGACGTGCTGCGCCGTATTTTGCCGACCGACGCTCTGGACATGCCGCAGCTCGATGCCGACCGCCTGGTGTTCGACAACTCCCAGTCGGGCGACTACGAGCTCATTTCGCTTTCTGACTTTACCTTTGGCGAGCAGGCGTTTGAGGCCAACGCTTCGCTGGATGCCGAGGGCAGGCTTGTTCGTGGCGATGTCGATACAGATGCTGCCGACGATTCGGCCAGTGCAATCGTCCCCGGTCCTGCCGACCCCAAGCCCGATTCGTTTGAGCTTGTGTATCCCCAGGCAGTGGGCGTGCGCATGGGCACCTGTCCGTTCCCGACGCGTGACTCGTATAGCTACTCGTCAATCGCCGCGGCGCTCCATGCCGAGACGGAAGACCGTGCCGCCGAGGCGCGTGTGCCCATGGACGAGGCTGGCGATGATGCGGAGTCGGATGGTTCCGAGATGACGGATGCGGACGTGGCCGCTGTCGAGCCCGCCGGCAACCCCATGGCGCTGGGCTCGGCGTTCCATGCCGCCTGCCAGTGGCTGATCGAGATGGGTTCCGATGCGCTGCCCGCTGAGCGTGCCGATGCGCTGGCGCGCCTGTGGCGCCTGACGCCGGAGCAGCGCGAACGCTTTGACGTTGCCCTGAACCGCTGGCTCAAGTCGGCTGTTCGTGCCGACCTGCTCGCGTGGCCGTGCGTTCGCGCCGAGGTGCCGTTCTTTTCGCTGGGCTGCGAGGACGAGGACATCGCCCGCTACGGTGCATATGCCGAAGGCGCCATCGACGCTTTGGCGACGAACCCGGCGGATCCGTCACGCGCACTGGTCATCGACTACAAGACGGGCGGCACACCGGACGAGACGCCGGAACAGCTGCAGGAGAAGCATGCCCTGCAGGCGCGCGTCTACGCCGACGTGTTGCACAAGGCGGGCTTTGAGACGGTGACGGTCAAGTTCGTTCGCGTGGAGCAGGCGAATCCAGCCATCTTCGTCGAACTCGCCGAACCTCAAGTAGTCACCTACAACCTCTAGCCCTCAATAACTTGCGGTGGAATACGGACTGTTTTGGCCAGAAAATCCGCCAATCAGTCCGTATTTCACCGCAACTGAGAGAGGGGAGGGGTGGGTAGTGCTGCCTGATCGTTCTGATCGCTAAAACCCGTGTTGGTTTGGCTAGGTTCGGGTGCCGTCCGTGCCGTGGGGTAAAATCGTTCAGTCAGAACACGAACCCGCATCGGAGCTCATCACATGGCATTCGTCCATCTGCACAATCACACTGTTTTTTCCATGCTCGACGGCGCAACCCGTATCCAGGATATGGTCAACCGTGCCGTTGAGCTTGGCATGCCCGCCGTGGCCATTACCGACCACGGCTACATGTATGGCGTGCCCGACCTGGCGCTGGCCTGCGACGCCGTCAACCACAACACGCCCGAGTACAAAACCTGGAGCCACGACAAGGCCTTCCTGGAAAAGGAC
>URAQ01000045.1 GCA_900545875.1 uncultured Collinsella sp. | reverse complement strand
TCTATTCTTATTGCGATCGCTTAAAAAACAAGTGATTGACGGTTAATTGAGGCGTCTTAAAGTAGACCTTGCCGCTCGTGGGGGCCTGCAGGCCGCACATGACGTTAGCGGTGGTGGACTTACCGCAACCGGACTCGCCGACGATGCCGATCGTCTGACCGGGCATGAGCTTAATCGTTACACCCTGGACGGCGTGAACCAGGTTGGGGTGCAGAATCGAGCCGGTACGGGTCCTAAAGGTGACGTGGACGTCATCAAGGAAGATGATCGGCTCGACGCCGTTGACTGCGGTCTCGCTCATCTACATCACCTCCGCGTGAGGGGTCAAACCATTTGCCTTGAGCACCTCGTCGGGGAGCTCGGAATAGAAGTGCTCGGTGCCGGGCACGCGCTTGAAGACCGGACGGGTATCCAGGCCAATACGCGGATGGCTCGAGCGGGGTGCGAAGCGATCGCCCTTGGGGAAATCGCGCGGGCTGGGAACGGCGCCGGGGACCTGGTGCAGACGGCCCGAGCCGCTCTCGATGGACAGAACGGAGCCCAGAAGACCGCGGGTGTACTCGTGGATCGGGTTGGTGAGCAGCTCCTTGGTGGGTGCCTGCTCGATAACCTGACCGGCGTACATAACCGTGATGTTGTGGGCGACCTCGGCGACCAGAGCCAGGTCATGCGAAACGAAGATCATGGCAAAGCCGAGCTTGGCCTGAAGATCGTTGAGCAGCTTGATGACCTGCTTCTGGACGGTAACGTCCAGAGCGGTCGTGGGCTCGTCGCAGATGACCAGCTTGGGGTCGCGGGTAAGGGCCATAGCGATCAGGACACGCTGACGCTGGCCGCCGGAGAGCTCATGCGGATAGCTCTCGAGCGTGCGCTTGGGATCGAGGCCGACGAGCTCCAGGAGCTCCTCGGCGCTGCGGGTTCCGCCGCGCTTGGTGAGCTGCTTCATCTGGGCAGAGATGAGCATGGAGGGGTTGAGTGAGGACAGGGCGTCCTGATAGACCATAGCGATATCGGTACCGCGCAGGCCGAACCACTCCTTCTTGCTCATCTTGAGCAGGTCACGGCCCTCCCAGAGGACCTCGCCGGAAAGATGCTCGTCCTCATCGGTCAGGCCCATGATGGCCAGCGTGGTGATGGACTTACCGCAACCGGACTCGCCCACCAGGCCCATGGTCTGACCAGGACGAACGTCAAAGTTGACATGGTCGACGACGTTGATATCGCCGTGATGCTCAAACTGGATGCAGAAGTCACGGACCGAGAGAATCGGCTCAACGGACTCGTCGGGCACATGGCGATCGTCACGCTTGAGCTCGACATCGCGCAGGGCGCCAAGGCGAGCGGAGAGGGACTGGGCCTGCTCCTTGTAGGCGCGAACGGGGTCGGAGACCAGCAGGTCGGCCTCGCGACGCTTGGAGGAATCGGTCGGATCCAGGGCGGCGGAGGGAGCAGCGGCCATGGCGTCGGTAATGCCCTCGGAGAGGATGTTGAGCGCCAGGCAGGTGATCATGATGGCCAGGCCCGGGAACAGCGCCTGCCACCAACGGCCGGCGAGCACGCCGCCGCGGGCGTCGGCGAGGATGTTGCCCCAGGTAGCGGTGGGCTCCTGGATACCAGCGCCGATGAAGGTCAGCGAGGCCTCGAAGATGATGGCGTCGGCGACCAGGGTAACGGTGAAGACCATGATCGGGGCGATGCAGTTACGCAGAACATGCTTGATCAAAATCCACGGAGCCTTGGCGCCGGAAACGATGACCGCGCGGACATAGTCCTCGCCGTACTCGGACACGATGTTGGCGCGCACGATACGGGCAATCTGCGGAGTGTACATAAAGCCGATGGCGAAGATAATCGACGGCACGGAGTTGCCCAGGATGGAGACGAAGACGGCCGCGAGGGCGATGCCCGGGATGGACATGATGATGTCCAGGATACGCATGATCGTCTCGGAGACGGCCTTGCGCGAAACCGCTGCAAGGGCGCCCACGACCGAGCCGCAGACCAGAGCCATGGCAGTGGCGCCAAAGCCGATAATCAGCGAGTAACGACCACCGTAGAGCATACGCGACAGAATGTCGCGACCCTTATCGTCGGTACCGAAGATAAATCCGTTGCCGGGAGCCTGGCGAGCCGTAAAGATCTCGACCGGGCTATAGGGGGCAAGAAGGGGCGCCAGGATCGCAGTCAGGGCGACCAGCACCAGCACGACGGCGGCAATCTTAGAAGACAGCGTCATCTTCTTCCAGCCACCGAGCTTGAGCCCCTTGGAGGCAGCCTTCTCGAGCTGCTCGGTTTGCTTCTCTCGAATCTTTACCATAATCTACACCGTCCTGATGCGCGGGTTGATGAGCAGGTAGAGCATGTCAACCACGATGTTGATGATGATGAAGGCAAGAGCAACGACGATAACGACGCCCTGAACCAGGTTCGCCTCGTTGCCCTGAACGCCCTGCAGAATCGCGGTGCCCATGCCGGGGAGGTTGAAGATAACCTCGATGACGACAGCGCCGCCCATGAGGTAACCGATCTTAAGACCGAGGGTGGTGACCGGGGTGATCAGCGCATTGCGAAGAACGTTGATGCCGACGACGACCTTCTCGGGAACGCCGGCGCCGCGAGCCATACGGACATAATCCTTGTCGAGCTCCTCGACCATGGCGGTACGCACGATACGAGTCATCTGGCCCGTCAGCGGAAATGCCAAGGCGATGGCGGGCATGATCATACGTCCCAGATAGCCAACCGGATTCGTGGTGAAGTGAGGCAGAGCACCCGATGCCGGGAGCACCTTAAGGTAGGAAGAGAACAGCAGGATCAACAGAACGGCAAGCCAGAACGACGGGGTTGCCAAGCCGGCGATGGAAAAGACGCGGATCACTTGGTCCGGCCATTTGTCGCGATACAGTGCCGCGATGACGCCGAGCAAAAACGAAACGACCGCACCGATAGCAAGACCGATAAAGGTCAGCTGCATCGTGACGGGCAGGGCCGTGGAGATGCGCTTGGCAACGGAGTTGCGAGCAGCACCATAGGTGCCCATGTCGCCATGGATCAAATCGCCCATATAGCGCACGTAGCGCACGGGCCAGGGGTCGTCCAGACCATACTTCTCATGGTACTCGGCAACCGCCTCGGGCGAGGCACCGTCACCCAACGCCGTGTAGGCGGGGTCGGTCTTGGAGAACGACATAAGGAAGAACACCAGGACGGTGACGCCCAATGCCATGATCGGCAGCGCCACAAGACGCCTTCCAATCAAACGTAGCAAGTTGTTCACGTTCTCTCCCCTTTCTTTTGTCGGTAGGACCAACTGGTATATGAGTACGGATACTCATTACAAGACCCGAGCGACATCGTTGCCGCCCGGGTCTTTGTTTCAACTATGAGGATACGGTCCCAACGACCGACATCCTGCATACAGACTCAAGCGAGTCTTACGCCTTGACGGTCGCAACGCCCCTGAAGGACATGCTCGTCGTGCCGATGCCCTTGAAGCCATCGAGGGCCTCGCCGTTGGGTGCAGTGGACGGATCGTCCCAGGAAGCGGAGACGGTCTTGACGTGAACAACAGGGTACAGAACGGCGTTGTCGGCAATGATGTCGAAGCACTCGTTCCACTTCTTCTGCTGCTCATCGCCCTCAGCGGCAAGAGCCTCGTCCATGAGACCGTGGAGCTTCTGCCACTCAGCGGACTCCTTCCACGGGCAACGGGTCTGCATCCAGACGTTGTCGCCGTACCACCAGTTGAGCAGCAGGTCGGGATCAGCGCCGAAGCAGGAAGGATCGCCAGGGGCAAGAAGGATATCGTAGGCCTCGCCGCCGTCGATGGCAGCGTAGGTAGCCGGCGAGGTATCGGTCTGGATGGTCACATCGAAGCCGAGAGCGTCGAGGTCATTCTTGACCTGGGCGGCCATGCCCTTAATCTGCTCGTTGTCGGTGGTGCGCAGGGTGATGGCACCCGGGGTGATGCCAGACTCCTCGATGAGCTTCTTAGCCTTCTTGGCGTCGGTCTTGTACACCGTGGAAGCCTCATGATAGTTGGTGAAGCTCTTGGGCAGGTAGCAGCTGGCAGCGGTGGCAAGGCCGGCGAAGGTGTTGCTGACCATCTTCTCGGTGTCGAGCGCATACATGACAGCCTGACGGACCTTGACGTTGTTCCAAGGCTCCTTGGCGACGTTGAACATGATGAAGCGGGTGCCGAAACCCTGAACGTTATCGATCTTGCAGCCGGCGCTCTCGAGCTGGTCGACGGCGTCAGCGGTAACGAGCTCCATAACGAGCGTGGAGCCCTCCTGCTGAGCGGTAACGCGAGCGGTGGGGTCGGTCAGGATGCTGTACTGGATCTTCTTATCCTCGGCAGCATACTCACCGTTGTACTCGGGGTTGGGAACCAAGGTGATCTCGGTATCGGAGATAGAGTCGTACATCCAGGGGCCGGAACCGATCGGCTGCTTGGCGCGATCCTCCTCGGTCTGGGTGGCCGGGGTAACGCGGACGATGGCCAGACGATCCTTGAGCAGGGAGAAGTTGGGGACCTTAGTCTTGACCGTCACGGTGCTGGCGTCCTTGGCCTCGATGGACTCGAAGGGCTGGAAGAACGGAGCATAGGTAGCGGAAGCGGCGCAAGCGGTGTAGGAGGCAACGACATCGTCAGCGGTGACCTCGGTGCCATCGGAGAACTTGGCGCCCTTGCGGATGGTGACCTCGAAAGTGGTGTCGTCCACAGACTTGGGATCGTCGGTGGCGAGCTCGTTGAAGGTGCTGTAGTCGTGGTAATCGATGCCGTAGAGGCCCTCGACGACGTGCCAGTTAGCACCCAGGCCCACAGCGGAGCCAGTGCTGGCGGGATCGAAGCTGGACGGAGCGTAAGCGGAACCAGCGGTGATCACGCCGCCGCCACGGTTGGCGGAATCGGTGGAGCCGGAAGCGGAACCCTCGTCGCTAGAGCTGCCACCGCAGCCAGTGAGACCAAGGCCGGCGACAGCAGCGACGCTGCCGGTGAGGCCGAGGAACGAACGCCTGGACATACCCTTGTTGATGATGGCCATGTCTTCTCCTATCAATAGAGAATCTTACTCGGGAGCACCTAGACGTGCCCCCGCGCAACTTGCGGACGATATATACCTTACCTACCGACGAACCCAACTGAGGTGCCGCGCTCGGCGACCGATACATACATACGCTTGAACGGTATTTACTACCGTTCACCGAATTCATTGACAAATGATTCGCCAGACAGTATGTATCGGCGAGGTGAGATATCAGTCTTCGTCAACCCGCAGGATAGCAGGGTTTTCGCTTGGGTTAGTCAAACGTTTTAGCGTTAATAAAACCCGAAACCAGCAGGCAATCATGGCGAAATAAATGGTTGAAAATCGCGCAATCATGTATATCAGTTGTTTAGGCTCGTGTTTAGCTATCGGAATGGCCAGCCGCCGCCTCGGCGCGCTCGGCATTCCATGCAACGAGCGCCTCGTGGACCGCCTTGGCAACATCGGCAGGTATGCCGCGAACTTCCGCGATCTCTTGCTCGCTCGCCGCGCGCAAACGCTTCATCGAGCCAAAATGGCGCATAAGGGCACGTTTTCTGGTGGGTCCCACGCCCGGAACGTCATCGAGTACCGAAACCGTCATGGCTTTATCGCGCAACTCACGGTGGAACGTGATGGCAAATCGGTGGGACTCATCGCGTACCTGTTTAATTAGATAGAGCGAAGCAGACCCGGTCGGCAGCACGACAGGAGTCTCGTCCCAAGGCACAAAAACTTCCTCGTCGGCCTTCGCCAAGCCACAAACTGGTATATCGAGCCCAAGAGCCTCAAGTTGCTTGATCGCAGCGGTCAATTGCGGCTTACCGCCATCGACAACGAGCAAATCGGGGCGCGAGCCAAAACGCTCGTCGGCCATGCGCTCGGGAGCATAGCGTCGTCCCAAAACCTCGGACATCGACACGAAGTCGTTTGCCTCGTCCAATTCGGCCTGAATTTTAAAACGACGGTACTGGCTCTTGTCGGCGCGTCCGTTGGTAAACACCACCATCGAGGCGACGGTAAAGGTTCCATGCAGCGTCGAGATATCGAAGCACTCGATACGCATCGGCGGCGCCGGCAGCGCCAGCGCGCTTTCGAGCTCCAGGAGCGCTTGATTGGTGCGGTCGTCAGCGTACCCCGTTCGCATCATGTAGCGCATGAGGGCATGGCGCGCATTTTTGGATGCCATATCGAGCAAACGGTGCTTTTCGCCACGCTGCGGCCTATGGAGATGGCAGGAACGCTCGCGCTTGCCTGCAAGCCACTCCCCCAGCGCCTCCGCATCCTCAAGCTCGACAGAGAGGTTTATCTCAGCTGGAATATCAGCCGTCTCGTCGTAATAGCGCTTAAGAAAGCCCGATTGAAGCTCCTCTTCGTCGACATCCAAACCCTTATCGAGAATAAACTCGCAGGTTCGAACCGTTCGACCCTCACGCACGACAAAGACGCAAGCGGCGGAGATGGTCTCCTCGCGATAGAAACCGATGACATCGATATCGACACTGGAGGGAAAAACGACTTGCTGACGGTCGTCCAGACCCCTGATGACCTCCAAACGACGTTTGACGCGTGCCGCGCGCTCAAAGTCGAGCGCCTCGGCGGCATCCGTCATCTCGGAGGTCAGCTCATCGACGACATCCTTGCGATGGCCCGACAAAAAACGTTCGACACGTTTGACGTTCTTGGCATAGTCCGTAGGAGAAATCGCGCCGACACACGCACCCGGGCCGCGCCCGACATGGTAGTCAAAGCAGGGACGCCCGTTTTGCGCGCAAATCATATTGACGATGTCTTCCTCGCCCCTGTGGGACTCGACGATACGACGACAACGACGCCACTCCGCACAGGATGCGGAGCAGATGGGGATAACCTTGCGCAGCGTATCTATCGTCTCACGTGCCGCACGGCTATCGGTATAGGGACCAAAATAACGCGTTCCCGGCTTATGACGCTCGCGCGTATATTTGATAGCGGGATACAGGTCGCCCTTTGTAATGGCGATAAAGGGGTAGCTCTTGTCATCCTTGAGGTCGACGTTAAAGTACGGATGGTACTGACCAATCAAATTGCGCTCGAGCACCAACGCCTCGTGCTCGGTCTCCACCACGATATAGTCAAAGCTCGCCACCAGCTGCATCATCAGCGGGATCTTTTGACGCTCATCCTGCAGTGTCACGTACTGGCGCATACGGGAACGCAAGTTTTTTGCCTTGCCCACGTAGATGACATCGCCCTTGGCATCCTTCCAAAGGTAGCATCCGGGCTGTGTGGGAACGCGCGAAACCTGCTCGGCAAGCGTTGGAATGTTGTCGTGACCGGCCACACGCACCTACTTGCGACGAAGCAGCGCCGAGACCTCAGGCATCTTAAGGACGACGGCAAGGCCAAAGGTAACAGCAAGCGAGACGACACCCGCAACGCAAACGTAGCCAAGAGTAATCAGAATCGAGCCGCCAAGTGCCCCGACAAAGTGTTCAAGCACCCACATGACGCCGGCGCCTGCGGCAGCACCTAGGCCACCGAGCAAAAGGCCAAAGAAACCGCCATGCAGGATAGATTTGACCTGAAGGCCACGCAGGCGACGACGCAGCCACCACAGCGAACAGCCGACCAAGATCACGTAGTCGACAACATACGAAAGCGCGATTGCCGGCATACCGAAGCCCAACACAACGCCAAACAGCAGAACCGAGCCGGCCTGGCCGATGGCAGAATACAGGCAATAGCGGCTATAGGGCTTCATGTCGAGCAAGGCAGAGAAGCTCTTCTGCATCAACACGACCACGCCGTAGAGCGGCAGCGAGAGCGCCAGGTAGACAAGGTACTCGGACACCAGCGCCACTCCGGATTCATCGAACTTGCCAGCACAGTAGATCATGTTGAGCGGACGTGCGAAGACAATCAGGTACAGTGCGAACGGAATCAGGAAGAACAGCATCTGGGCGACGCCACGCGAAATGCCCGTGCGTACGCTGACGTAATCCTTCTCCTGTGCGTCGTGAGAGAGCTCGGTATAGAGCGCCGTCGAAAGCGAGGCGGCAATCAGCGCGTAGGGCAGCGTGTACCACAGGCGCGCATAGGCGATGACGGAAGGACCAGTCTCGGGCTGGACCACCAGCGCGGCAGCGTTGGTGATAGAAGTCGAGACAAACATGCACACCGTGGCGAGCAGCGTCGGGATACCGAGCGCAATCGTCTGGCGCAGCGCGGGGTCCTTAAAGTCGATATGGATATGGGGATGCACGCCGTGCTTGCTAAGCGCGGGAATCTGACATGCCATCTGAACAAAGACACCGAGGGTCGTACCGGCCGCAATCAAGATGATGCCGGCACGTTCGCCAAACTGTGCGGACACGGGCGCAAAACCCATAAAGCTCGCAATGACGATCACATTGTTGAGGACCGGGGCAAACGTCGACCAGAAGTAGTCGCGGTGTGCGTTGAGAACGCCCGAGAACACCGAGCCCAAACCATAAAACAGAATCTGGATGGCAAAGAAACGGAACATGAACGCAGCGGTATCCATGCTGCCGCCGTCACCCGAAAGGAACGATTGCGTCCAGATAAAGCCCGGGGCGAACACGGTCCCCAGCAACGAAATGCCACCCAGCACTAAAAGCAGAATGCCGAGCAGGTTGCCCACGTACTCGTTCGAGGCCTCGCGACCCTGCTCACGCCTCACGCCCATGTACACGGGCAAAAACGCCGTCACGAGCATGCCGCCCATCACGAGTTCGTAGAGCATATTGGGCAGGTTGTTGGCGACCTGATAGGAGGACGAGAGCAGCGACATGCCGATAGCGGCCGCCATTGCCCACGTGCGGATAAAACCGGTGACGCGAGACACGATAGTCAGGATGGTCATAAGCCCGGCAGAACGACCAACCGTGGAGTAGTCCGACGAGCCCATGTCGTCAGTGTCATCTCGCGACGAAGAAGCTTCGGATGAGGGTGTCTGAGGCGCAGATTCTTTTGCAAAATGAGCTCCGCGCTTCAATTCTTCCTGCGGCATCGCTCAGTCCTCTCTCGTAATCGCGGCAACCGTCGCCCCGCAAAATGCAATTAAATCATCGGGTGCAAGCTCGAGCTGATAACCACGCTTGCCTCCCGAAATAAAAATGGTATCCCAAAGGACGCATGTCTCATCAATGAGCGTCCGGTAGCGTTTTTTCATACCGACCGGGCTGCAGCCGCCGCGAACGTAGCCAGTCGCCGCAAGCAAATCCTTCACATGCATCATGGCCAAGGACTTCTCCCCCGCGGCACGCGCGGCGGACTTTAGATCGAGCTCGTCGGCAACAGGGATGCAGCACACGACATAGCCGTTGGACGGTGTCACGCAGACCAAAGTCTTAAATCCTTGACCGGGCTCCTCGCCAAGCTGCTCCGAAATCGCGACCCCCAGGCCCACCGACTCATCACCATCGTCTTCGTACGTATGTAGAACATAGGAAATGCCGGCGCTTTCCAGCTCACGCATCGCATTGGTTTTTGGCGTCTTTACAGCCTTTGCCATGACATATCCTTTCCCTCGCATTCGGACGTAAAGATTAAGTATATGTCCAATTCGGCTGCATACGTCACTTCGACACAGCAAGCGCCATCGAATCACAAGGAGTCGATGGCGCCCATAAACTGAATCGCCTATTTATTGAGCATCAAGTTGAGCCTGACGCTCCCGGTCACGCCTGAGCAACGGCGCCAAAAACTTGCCCGTATAACTCTGCGGACAGTCCGCAACCTGCTCCGGTGTGCCCGAAACCACAACGGTTCCGCCGCCGTTACCGCCCTCGGGACCCATATCGATCAGACGATCGGCAACCTTGATGACATCAAGGTTGTGCTCAATCACCAGCACCGTGTTGCCCGCATCGACCAAGCGCTGCAGCACATCGAGCAGCTGGCGGACGTCCTCAAAATGAAGGCCGGTCGTCGGCTCGTCCAAAATATAGAACGTCTTGCCCGTCTGGC